>JBEIKF010000309.1:0-3003 GCA_040379905.1 Crocinitomicaceae bacterium | reverse complement strand
GGCTTAAAGATGTGAAAATTGAATACGTGCGTTGTAATTCTTTGATGAAGAAGTGATTTTTGTTCAGCTATCTTGTCTTAATTAGTCGTGAATGAGCCTCGGATTATTAGATGACGAGTTAAGATAAGGTTTAGCAGACAAAGACGAAGGGAATTTTAAAAAGCTCAATCCACTCCGAATGAAATCAAAGTTGAGTCAGTTGTGGATAAAGTGGAGCAAAGGACAGTTACAGACAAAAATGATTTTCTGAATAAATATTTCTTTTTTCAAGAGCCCTTGAATAATGTTTCTTTTGAACTTAATCTTTCAAAGATAATTTACGGTCAGGTTGTTTTTAATGACAGGAATGGGTATTATAATGATGACGAAAATAAATCAAGCATTACTAGTTTGCCCGAAATATTGGAGCCTTCAGGCTTTTCAGTATGGAGTGTTAAGCCTCAAATGAACATTCGCTACAATTCTAATATAAAGGATTACCTATCTAAACAAAATCTGAGTTATTTCAACGCTCTTCTTCCGAGGGTTGAAGTTCTGAAGAATAAACTTTTTACTATTAAGTACGTTGATGGGTCGGAAGAATCGTTTCTGTATAATGCTAAATTTATTTCTGCAAGCAACAATTACAGAAGGGTGTTGCAAATGGAATTGGCGAACGAGGAAGTTAAAGAAGATGGGAGCAACAACACAACGAAAGATATTGTTTGGCCAATTTATGCTATTGGAGATGAATGCTATTTGGCGTTGAGTAGCAGTCAACTTCGTAGACTTAATATTAATATTTATGGACCGAGCGATGGTTTGGACGATGGTGATAATTATTTGAATAAAGATTTTACGTCAAACTATTCTTATGGCAATTCTTCATATTACACCTCAGGAAAGGGCATTTATTTAGGTCGCGAAAAGGATAGCTTTATGTTGTCTGAAGGTATTGCAGAAATAAGTCAGATGGTTTTTCTTTTTAAATTGAAAAAAGTGGAATAGTTATTTTTGCAAACTGAGAGTTTAAGGCGGAATCTTTCCACCAGAGGTGCTTGCCGACAGATTGAACGCTGTGAGTCAAACGCTAAACATCGAAAAACTTTCAGAGGGATTTTATTTTCTGAAGTTGGAAGGTCGTGTTATTCGACTTCAAATTGTGAAATAAAGGTCAAAGACTAAGGCCGCGGATTACTGAACGGTATGGCTTGGCCATTGACAAAAGGGGCAATGTCAATAATCGGATAATACTTCCACTTACCCTCTTCGAGTTTATACCCGTCGTAACTGCCATCTGGACCGTATTCAGGAAAAAAACCTTCGTAGATAGTTTCTCGAGGCGCTAAGTGATCAACGATTATAGTTTGTTCCTTTTCGTAAAACTTTAACGAGCAGGTAACTTGATCGCTGTATTCGAAAACGATGCGCTTCGGGTTTTTATCTTTTACCTCGAAATAATTCCCACCGAATTTGCAACTACCACCACTGATGGTTAAAATATCAAGCAGTTTATAATTAGAAAGATTGTCCTTTGAATTAAACCCTAAAAGCGCGTAGGCTTCTGGATCTTTTCTACCTTTTTTCATAGGTGCAATGGCGTAATAAAGCGCTCCAGTCCACTTCTCTTCAGGATATACCTTCGTTTCCCATTTAGGAAGGTTTGTGGGCTTGAAATTGAACTTAATGAAAGTTGGCGAATCCTTTTTTCCTATTTTTTGAAAGAGACAACCGAAGTAAAGTTGTGTCCCATCTTCTTTCGGATAGTTCCAAGTGAAAACACGAAGGGTGCCGTCTGAAGAAACAGGTTTGAAAATGTGAGTGGCCTCAAACGGATAAGAAAAAAGATCTGGTAAATCGGAAGCCGATTCGAGTTCGTGAAGAATATTTTCTGATTGTTCTAGGGCATTGGCCTCATTTCCCTGCACCAAAGAAGTGTATAAGGGAAGAAGTCTTTGCTCTAATTCAGCACAACTTTGGCCATTGCTATTTAAACTCATGAGTAAAAATGAGAAAAAAAGAGGTGTGAGTTTTTTCATTGCCATGGTAGAGTAACGCAAAGAAACAGATTTTTGTTTTGTCTTTATTTTTTCTTGTTGAAAATCCAGGCGAATTCAACTCCGACATAATACGCCTGAGTTAGCGGAGACTTCGGAAATTTCAAATACACTTCGTCGTTGTTCAAGATTTTAGCGGCATACCTAAAGCGCTGTGTGTAATAGCCGGTGAACGATGCGCGGGGAGTAACAACTAAATGCTTTCCGAAAACCAACGCGCGATAACCCATACCTATTTGGGCATACGGTGCAATGCTTTGAATGCTTTTGTTTGATGTAACAGCGCTGTCGATGAGTTGAACCGACATTCGGCTCGCGTTTACACCCCCTTCCAAACTAATGAAAAAGCGAGTTCCCAAGGGACCGGCCGCAACTGGACTGAACCAAGCCTTTGGTCCGGTTATGAATTGCAATCCAATTTGCACTTCTTGAAGATCGAGGCGAACGGTATCTTCCGCAAATAATTTGGAGGTGCGAGTTCGGTAAGTGGCATGAGGAGCCAGATACAACGACCGGTTTTTGTTTAATGGAATGTTGTATCCGATAGATCCGCTGTATCCGCGAACAGGATGTTCAAGCGAGATTAAATTGTACGCATGCCTTGAATTGAAAGAATCAACGGCGGCCGAGATGTCTGGTGTATCTTGATAAAAAGCACCCCCTTCAAAAAGCAATTGCGCATTTAATGTCAGTGATAAGAAAATGAAGAATGAAACAAATAAGCTCTTCATGATTGATTGTTCAGTGCGTCTAGTTTAGACCCAAAGGTATAGCCTAATGTGGTTGCGCGAAACTTTGCTGCGTCTGCTTTTTCACCTTCGAACAGTTCATTCACAGTCCTGTGGAAAAGAGAAACCCATTCCTTGAAATCGTCAGAGTTTGCATGTAAGTTCGCATGTTTGTCGAAGACGTTCGTGGTATAGCCCGGTTCATCCAATAAAACGAAAGACCAGAAGTGAACCATCTT
>JBEIKF010000308.1:0-3008 GCA_040379905.1 Crocinitomicaceae bacterium | reverse complement strand
AGTGTTGTCGTTCCAGCGCATACATGCCCAAAATTATCAGTTGCTGTAACAGTAATAGGGTAACTTCCCGATGCAGTTGCAGGTAAATTTGTAACATTTTGTGTACTTCCAATAGTGTTTCCAGCTAAAGTCCACACATAAGTACCTCCTGTCACGTTGGTTGCAGACAAATTAAATGTTGTTCCTTCGCACACAGGACCATTATTAGAGGCGGAAACAGTACAACCGCACTGAGGGTCGTTTGAGGCAAGAACCGTCACGGTAGCCGTAGCCGTTCCGGTTCCGGTTGCACCATTTGCTGCGGGAGCGGTAACCGTTACTGTATATGCAGTGGTAGAGGTAGGCGATACGGTAATAGTAGGAGTAGTTGCACCATTTGACCAAGAATAAGTTGTAGCACCGGGACTATTTGCGGTAAGCGTAGCAGATTGACCTGGACAAATTTTAGTCACAGTAACTGTCACGGGTTGGACTGCCGTGCATGAAACATTCGCAGTGCCAAAGAAATTCAATGGTAAACTTGTTACCTGTGAACTGTAATTCGAAAGACAAATCAAATATTGCTGTCCAGCGGTTACATTTAATTCTGGTTCAAAATTGGAGATATCTCCACCAGGAGGAGGAGGAGTTGATACACCAGTGAATCCCTCACATGCGCCATTCCAATTACAACGGATCGGAGCTAATTGATTGTTAATTATTTGCGTACATGAATTCGCAGTATATGGCCACATAATCCAATCAAAACAGCCCGTTCCCATATCCTGACCAAAAGAAAACTCTAAAGTTCCTGTTCCTGCCACATTAATAACCATCCAAGTTGGATTTAACTCTCCCGCAAGAAGACAACCGGAGTTCGAAGAAGCTGGGTTGGTTGAGGGATTTGAAACCGTTCCTGTTTGAAATTCGGTTACTAAACCTGGACCTGTAACTGGATCAATTTGAAAAGATGCATTTTGACAAATGTTCACAGCGTTAGAACAATCAGATGCTGTAACTGGACCTCCCGCCAAACAAACGAAGCAGTTTACAAATAAAACGATGAACGAATAAAAAAATAACCTCAAATCCTTTTTTTAATAAAATTAACGAAAAAAAAAGAAATCGGTTGCCCTAAAAACAAACATTTTTATTCCACCGTAACCGACTTAGCTAAATTCCTTGGCTGATCAACATTACAACCTCGCATAACCGCAATGTGATAGGAGAGCAATTGGAATGGGATTGTAGCGAGCAGTGGGACTAAAAACTCATCTGTTTCCGGAATCTCGATTACATGGTCCGCAATTTCTTTTACCTGTTTATCCCCTTGGGTAACAATCGCGACTATTTTACCTTTACGCGCCTTTACCTCCTGAATATTAGATACAACTTTTTCATACGAATTACCATGCGTTGCAATCACAAAAACAGGCATATTTTCATCAATTAAGGCAATTGGACCATGTTTCATTTCAGCGGCAGGATATCCTTCAGCATGGATATAAGATATTTCTTTCAATTTAAGGGCCCCTTCGAGCGCAACGGGGAATGAACTTCCGCGCCCTAAATAAAGAGCGTTTGATGCATTTTTGTATTCTTCTGCTATTTTCTCAATGGCTTGATTTGATTCTAGCACAATTTTAACTTTTTCGGGTATTGCTTCTAATTCAGCTAATAACGTATGAAACTTTGAATCACTAATTGTTCCTTTTTTATGTCCTAGCGACAATGCCATAAGTGTTAAAATGGTAACTTGCGCTGTAAAAGCTTTTGTCGAAGCTACGCCGATTTCAGGGCCAGCATGTGTGTATGAACCCGCATCTGTTGTGCGCGAAATAGATGAGCCTACTACGTTACAGATCCCAAGAATTGTTGCGCCTTTCGACTTAGCTAATTCTAAAGCCGCCAATGTATCAGCGGTTTCTCCAGATTGAGAAATAGCAATTACAATATCATTTTCTGTTATAATCGGATTTCTATATCGGAATTCACTGGCATACTCAACCTCAACATTTATTCTCGCGAGGTCTTCAATTAAGTATTCTCCAACTAATCCAGCATGCCAAGATGTACCACAAGCTACAATAATTAATCTATTTGCATTGATTATTTTTTGTTCGTAATCGCGAATTCCACCTAGAGAAACCCAACCCTCAGTTGCGTTTAATCTCCCTCGAAAACAATCTTGAATCGACCTTGGCTGTTCGTGTATTTCCTTTATCATGAAATGCTCGTATCCACCTTTTTCGAGTGCCTCTAATTCCAATTCCAACTGTTGAACATACGGTGTTTTTTCTTGGTCACCAATGTTAAAAATCCGAAGTCCTTCTTCAAGTTCAATAATTGCAATTTCTTCATCCTCAAGATATACAACATTCTTTGTGTATTCAACTATTGGTGTGGCATCAGATGCAAGGTAAAAATCTCCTTCATTACCAATGCCAACAACAAGCGGACTACTTTTTCGAGCAGCAACAAGTTTATTTGGTTCGTCTTTTGAGATTAATACTATTGCATAGGCCCCAACAACGTGATGCAACGCTCTTCTCAATGCTTCTCCAAACCAAACCTTTTCATTCTTTCGAATATCGTCAATCAAATGAATCAATACTTCAGTATCTGTTTCACTTTTAAACGAATATCCTTTTGATAATAAATCTCTTTTGAGTACATCATAATTCTCGATGATCCCATTATGGATAAGCGCCATTGAACCATCCATGGAGAAATGTGGGTGTGCGTTAATGTCATTCGGCGCGCCATGGGTAGCCCAACGTGTGTGCCCAATTCCAACATGACCATCTAAATCATTTTGAAGCGCAAACTCTTCAAGATTGGATACCTTTCCGGAACGTTTATAAATGTTCAATTTTCCATCATTCAAAAGGGCAACTCCAGCACTGTCGTATCCACGATACTCTAATCTCTTTAATCCCTTAAGGATAATTGGAAAAGCCTGTTTTTTGCCTATATAGGCTACAATTCCACACATAAGCTAGTACGTTGTATAGGTTACTATGATTTTT
>JBEIKF010000307.1:0-3024 GCA_040379905.1 Crocinitomicaceae bacterium | reverse complement strand
ATTGGATAATCCAGATAGCTGTGAGGCATGTGGAGCTTAACATGAATTAAAAAGAAGAATGGAAGGTCATCGAGAGATGACCTTTTTTCTTCAAAAGCTTTTTGAAAACTTCCATAAGTCATCATAGAGCAATCTCTTTTTGCAGTAAATTGTCAATCGTATGAAAACACGCACCGTATTTGCTTTATTCGTTCTATTATTGAGTCAATCCGTCTTCGGTCAGTTTGTCATAAAGGGAAAAGTAAAAGATAGAAGTTCAAAAGAGCCGATTGGCTATTGCGCGGTTGTGGAGGATGGAACTTCAAATGGGGTTCTCTCTGATTTTGATGGGGATTTTGCTTTGAAAGTGGGGAAGGTACCTGCGACAATTCGAGTTAAAGCTGTAGGATATTCTGAATTTACTTTGCTTATTGCCGAGATTTCTAATGAACCTATTCAAATTGAATTGGATTTCGCTTCAACCGGTCCAATTATAGACATTGTTGATTCACGAATAACGGAAAAACAAAAACAGAATCCTCTTACAGTCGAACGATTAGACCTAACGGCCATTAAAAATGCAGCTTCAGGAAATTTTTATGAAAGTCTAGGGACACTTAAGGGCGTTGATTTAACAACGGCTAGTTTAGGTTTTCGAGTCATTAACACAAGAGGATTCAATTCAACCTCTCCAGTTCGAAGTTTGCAGCTAATTGACGGAGTTGATAATCAGTCACCAGGCCTGAATTTTTCGTTAGGTAATTTTCTTGGTGCACCTGATTTGGATGTGGTTGGAGTTGATATTGTTCAAGGAGCCAGTAGTGCATTTTTTGGTCCTGGGGCATTTAATGGGGTTGTTAAAATGGAATCAAAAAATCCTTTTGATTTTCCAGGCTTAACGGCTCAAGTTCGGATTGGAGAACGTAAGCTAGTTGAGCCATCGGTTCGTTTTGCACATGTTTTTAGAAATAAAATGGATGAGCCATTTCTAGCCTATAAATTCAACATTTTTGCTTTTAGCGCATTGGATTGGGCTGCAGATAATTATAACCCTGTTTACAACAGTGAGTATGGGTTTCAAAACGCTGGTGGATTTAATGCAGTCAACATCTATGGCGATGAATATTTTCCTGCCAATGATTTTACAGGTGATTTGAACGGTAAACCCGGTCTTGGCGTGTTTTTTCGAAACGGATATCGTGAGTCAGATGTAGTGGATTACAACACCAAAAACGTAAAGGCAAATGCAGTAGCGCATTGGCGTTTAAAGCCAGAATTGAAGGAGAACTCTCCTGAAATCATTTTTGCGGCGAATGTAGGACAAGGGACAACCGTGTATCAAGGAGATAACAGATTTAGTCTAAGAGATATTCTCTTTTATCAAGGCCGAATAGAAATAAAAAAAGAAAATGATTATTTCTTCAGGATTTATGGAACTGGTGAAGATGCAGGTCGAAGTTATGATCCGTATTTCACGTCGTTGAAATTATTGGATGAAGCTAGAAGCAACGAGTTGTGGGCAAACGTCTATGTGAAATATTGGAAAGACTCTATTCAGAATAGGGTGTTGGATATGGGGTATCCTCAATATGTTCAAAATCCAAATTGGCCACAAGAGCCCAATTTTTACATTGTACCAACTCCGGATCAATATCAGCAATGGTTTACAGATCACTATGATAGTTTGTTGTATTACCACCAGTTGGTTCAAAATTGGACGAACACGGGGAATGCTAACATTCCAAGTGTGAATGGAATTGGATTTTTCCAGCCCGGAACAGATTTGTTTAATCAGAATTTTAATCGCATTACCGACGGAAAGAATAATGATGTAGAGAATGGTACTCGATTTTTTGATCGATCAAAACTATTTCACATTCACGGCGAAAAGCAATTTGAAATAAATGGGTACGCGTTTCGAATAGGTGCCAATGGAAGAATGTATAAACCTTTTTCTGATGGAACCATTTTCGAGGATGATATCAACAGAATTACAAATGTTGAGGGTGGTGCATACACGGGCGTTTCTAAGAAATATTGGGAGAATAAACTGGTGGCAAGTGTGACTGCACGAGCCGATAAAAATCAAAATTTTAATTTGTTATTCAGTCCTGCCGCTTCTTTGGTATATAAGTCAGAGCGAAATGATTATTTCCGAATTTCTTTTTCTTCGGCTTTGCGAAATCCAACATTGACCGACCAATATTTAAATCTAAATGTAGGTCCAGCGATTTTAAGTGGAAATCTCAGTGGTGTTGACTCATTGATTACATTGGAAAGTTTCAGCGATTATCGCTATTCTTTGAGTACAGATGATATAAGGTATTTTAACATTAATCCGATACGTCCCGAGCAGGTTCGGACTTTTGAATTGGGTTACCGGGGATTTTTCATGGATCAAAAACTGTATGTCGACGCTGGAGCTTATTACAGCAGATACAATCATTTCATTGGATACAACATTGGTATAGATGCGGATTTTGATGCTTTGACGGGATTAATGAATGACTTTCAAGTTTTTAGATACAGTGCAAATTCAACATCTATTGTAACCACTCAAGGTTTGAATTTAGGTGTTAATTATTATTACCATAAAAAGCACAGCTTCTCGGGTAATTATTCATACAATGCCATTGCTAGTCAGGATGAAAATGATCCAATAATTCCGGCGTTCAATACACCAAAGCATAAATTCAACTTGGGATGGAATGGATCTAAATTGTTTGAATTGGAATCAGGCGGTACCTTCGGATACTCAATGAACTATAAATGGATTCAGGGTTTTTTATTTGAGGGTTCGCCTCAATTTACTGGAGTAATTCCAACGTATGATTTGGTAGATTTTCAATTGAATTATTCTCATGGAAAAGAGGGTAATTGGTATGCGAAAATTGGAGCCTCAAACGTGTTAAATAATTTACAAGTTCAAGCTTATGGTGGGCCGAGAATTGGAAGATTGGCGTACCTTAGTCTCACGTATAGTTTCAATCATCAAGAAAAAATCAAAAATCAATAAACAACTATGAAGAAAATCTACACCTTTCT
>JBEIKF010000306.1:0-3026 GCA_040379905.1 Crocinitomicaceae bacterium | reverse complement strand
TTTTTGCATGGTGGGAAAATTTATAGAAATCAAAGGCGCACGGGTTCACAACCTCAAAAACATCGATGTTAAAATCCCACACGGAAAAATTACCGTAATCACTGGTGTATCTGGATCTGGAAAATCTACTCTAGCATTTGACACTATTTATGCTGAAGGTCAAAGACGTTTCATTGAAAGTATGTCATCGTATGCACGCCAATTCCTTGGTAAATTAAACAAACCGGAAACCGATTACATCAAAGGAATTGCACCTTCAATAGCCATTCAACAGAAGGTCATTACAAGTAATCCGCGTTCGACTGTTGGAACAACCACTGAAATCTATGATTATTTGAAATTGCTTTACGCACGCATCGGTCGAACTTTTTCTCCAGTTTCAGGAAATGAAGTCAAAAAGCATACGGTTGGGGACGTTATGAATCACCTCAAAGAGTTACCAAATTCTGCGAAAGTAGCGATTCTCTCACCACTTGAAATAAAACCTAATCAAACAATTAATTCAAAATTAGAAAACCTTTACAAACAAGGCTTTACACGTATTTATTTAAATAATCAATTTGAATTAATTGAAGCTGTTCTAGATCAAAATATCTCTTCTGAAGTACATTTGGTGATCGATCGACTTTCCTGTGATTTTTCGGACGAAAGCAACGAAGCACGTGCAACAGATTCTATTTCGATTGCTTTTGCGGAAGGAAACGGAAATTGTGGCATTTTCGAACTAGATAGTCAACAGATAACTTGGTTCAGCAACCGATTCGAATTGGATGGTATTGAATTTCAAGAACCAAACATCCATTTTTTCGCTTTCAACAATCCATTTGGTGCTTGTAAAACGTGTGAAGGTTACGGAATGGTGCTTGGAATTGATGAAGATTTAGTTTTTCCAGATCGAACTCTTAGCGCTTATGAAGGCGGAATTGCTCCTTGGAAGGGAGAAACGATGAGCGAATATTTGAATGAACTGATATTTAATGCCAAGAAATTCGACTTTCCAATTCATCGACCGATTAAAGATTTGACTCCTAAAGAAATGAAACTGCTATGGGATGGGAATAATCACTTTTTGGGACTTAAAAAATTTTTCAAATTCATTGAAAGTCAAACATACAAGATTCAATACCGAGTATTACTTTCTCGTTACCGAGGTAAAACCATTTGTCCGGAATGTCAAGGAACGAGACTAAGAGGCGACGCAGCGAATGTCAAAATAAATAGTCTTTCAATTCAAGAATGTGTATTGCTTTCGATTGAAGATGCTTTTCAATTTTTCAATGATTTAAAACTAACGGACTACGAACGACAAGTTTCCAAGCGAATTTTACCTGAAATTCAAAACAGATTGGGATTTTTGAAAGATGTTGGGCTCGGTTATTTGACATTGAATCGCGCAGCCAATTCACTCTCAGGTGGTGAATCGCAACGAATTAATTTAGCGACATCACTTGGAAGTAGTTTGGTTGGGTCAATATACGTTTTAGATGAACCATCAATCGGATTGCATCCAAAAGATACCGAACGCTTAATTTCTGTGCTAAAACGCTTGAAAGAAATTGGGAATACCGTTATCATTGTTGAGCACGAAGAAGAAGTAATGCGCGCCGCTGATGAGATTTTAGACATTGGACCAAAAGCCGGTATTTATGGCGGAGAAGTCGTTTTTCAGGGTTCATTTGATCAATTACAGAAGTCCAAAAACAGTCTTACAGCGGATTATTTATTGGAAAGAAAAGTCATTCCTGTTCCAACAAAACGAAGAATCTCGAAAAATAAAATCACCATTGAAGGAGCTAGACAGTTCAACCTAAAGAATTTAAACGTTGAATTCCCTTTAAATAGTTTGGTTTGTTTGACAGGAGTCTCCGGTTCAGGAAAGTCAACCTTGATTCGTTCAATTTTATATCCTGCGATACGAAAAGAGTTAGGTTTAAGTTCTGATCTACCAGGTAAATTCGATAGCATCAAAGGAGATTTAAAACTGATTAAAAACATTGAGTTTGTGGATCAGAATCCAATCGGAAAATCGTCGAGAAGCAATCCAATCACCTACGTTAAGGCGTTTGATGAAATTCGGGAATTGTACGCTAAACAGCCGTTGGCCAAAATGAGAGGTTACAAGCCTGGATTTTTCAGCTTTAATGTCGAAGGAGGAAGATGTGAAATGTGTGAGGGCGAAGGAACAATTACCGTTGGAATGCAATTCATGGCAGATGTCAATTTAGTTTGTGAAACTTGCAATGGTAAGCGTTACAAAGCGGAGACACTTGAAATTGACTACCGAGGAAAAACTATTTATGATTTACTGGAAACCAATTTGGATGAGGCACTGGAATTCTTCAAAAACGGCAATGACCGACTCGATCAGAAAATAGTAGATAAAATTCAACCTTTAGTCGATGTTGGCTTGGGTTATTTAAAAGTTGGGCAATCTTCAAGCACAATGAGTGGTGGGGAAGCCCAGCGAATAAAGCTAGCATCGTTTTTATCCAAAGGAATCAACTCACCCTCTACCCTATTTATTTTCGACGAACCAACAACTGGTTTACATTTTTACGACATCGATAAATTAATAATCGCCTTTAACGCTTTAATTGACCGAGGACATTCCGTAATAGTTATTGAACACAACATGGAGGTAATCAAATGTGCGGATTGGATAATTGATTTAGGTCCAGTCGGCGGTGAGAATGGCGGAAATATTCTATTTGAAGGAACTCCAGAAAATCTAACTAAAGAAAAGGGTAATTCAACAGGGGAGTTTTTGAGGGAAAAGCTTTAAACCCATCAAAATACTCCTAAAATATTTCTTATTGAATTGATTTTTTTTCGTATCTTCAAGTAATGAACAACACAAACTTATCCAACGATTTCGATCCAGCAAGCTATACTGAGAACATTATCAATCAAACAAATAAAAGCGTTTTTTTAACCGGTAAAGCAGGAACTGGAAAAACAACGTTACTTCGAAAAATTGTTAGCTCAACGCATAAAAACACAGCTATTGTAGCTCCAACAGGAATTGC
>JBEIKF010000305.1:0-3032 GCA_040379905.1 Crocinitomicaceae bacterium | reverse complement strand
TTTACTTGAATTTCCAAATCCACCGTCACTGGAAGATAATGACCATTGTGCGTCGTTGTTTGGATTTTCAATACTCCAACCGCTTGGAACGAAATCTCCCTCAAATCCTTCAGCTATTGATGTTGGTAAACTAAAGTAATTCACACCGATTTGAATTGTATCCGAATCTGTATTTCCATTTCCATCCGTGACTTGAAGAATTGCAACGTGTGTCCCCGCTTGTGTAAAAAGTACTACCGGATTTCGTTGATTCGATGAACTTGGGCTTCCAGTCGGAAAAATCCAATTCCAATTCGCGTTTGTATGATTTATAAACGAATGATCTTCAAAATAAAACGAATCGATTTCACAAACAACTTCTTGTACTAATTTATCTACCATTGCTCGCGCAATCGGTTGGGACGGTTGCTCACTAAAACTACTTTCCCAAATTCCTTTTCCGTAAGTGGCTAAGCGCATCTTTCCATCCCTATAAAAAGGTTGAAATATGTTTCCATTCGTAAATAAAGGTAACCCTGAATTATCCAATTGAAAAAGTGTTGCGTTATTTCGATAATAAACAGCTCGATTTGTAGCAATGTATACACCTCCATCCGTACCTGCTATGTAATTCAACGCTTGAACTGATTCGCTGTTAAAAATGGAAGATGTCCAATTCTCCCAATTTTGACCTGAATTAGACGTTTTAAAAACCTTGAATCCATTGGATCCATCTGGGTAGGCTAGCCACAATTCATTTTCATTCACTGGATTTAAAGACAAGAGCATTCTTCGGCTATTTCCACTAGGTTTATTTAATTGAGTCCAAGTAACTCCTCCGTCCGTTGTTTTCCATAAAGTACCATTGGATCCCGAGGCTGGCTGCTGATTCAAATAAATAACATTTGGATTACTCGATGAAACCTCAATGTACTTAACCTGATTAGCTGTGTTTGTTCCAAATGTGAACAATAAATTAAATGATGCTCCACCATCTGTGGTTTTCCAAATCGCATTATCTTTTCCAATGTAAGCAATGGAATAACAATTTGGATGAAACTCCATTTCACTTGACTCAGCGGCCCAGTAACTTTCGTTTGGCGCCATTCCAAAAGCCGCGTTGGCAATAGGTTCATTCAAATTAATTGGAATAATTTTACCTGAAATGTCTGAAAAGTAGGTTTTACGATTCTCCCCGGGATTGACATAGCCCGTTGGTGCTTCTCCACCACCGAGTTCAAGAAAGTTACCATTACCGTAGTTTTCGTGATAGGCCAAATTACCATTGTGGTAGAGTCCGCCAACTAAGACATCCTCATTCCAACCACTTCCAAACCCCCAATAATCGGAACCATGAACACCTGACATACGAAACTCATAGTTGGAAACAAAAAAATCGGATGAGCGATAAACACCTCCGTCGGTTGATACCCAAGCCGTGTTTCCAATAATTCTGAAATCTTGCATATCTACATGCATGCCCAATGGTCCACCAACATAACCAGCAACAGGAAAAAAACTTGCCCCGCCATCAGTTGATTTGTAAAGATTAAGACCGCCAACGAGAATTTCATCTGGATTTGTCGCAGAAGCCATTAGAGCACAATTGTAAAATCCTTGGTGATAGGTCCATTCCGGCCATCCAATAGCCAAATTTGCGTGACTTGTTGTATATGGTCCTCCAACGGGTCCGTTTGGCAAACTCCACGACACCCCACCATCATCACTTCGGTAAACACCTATGTAACCGAAATCATTTGGTTTAGATTCACCAATTAAATAGGCATAAATTCGATTTGGATTGGCTGGTGAAACAGCCAATCTTGCTCCCCCATCGTTACGAGCGGCATCCGAGGATGAATACCAACCGTTGTTTTGAACATTCCACGTTGCGCCAAAATCTGTTGATTTTAGAAATTCACAAATAATCGCAGATGGATTGTTGCGAACAATATAGAGAATGGAACCATCAGCTGTATTAACTTTTATATCATATGTTTTATTCGAAAAAAGTGTTGACCATGTTAATCCTCCATCCAAAGAACGAAATAACCCTTTGTCAGTGCAAGCGAAAACAAGTTGGTCGTTTGTAGGGTGAATCAACAATTCATTGACTCCTAAATTCGTGTTTGGTAAAACATTCGTCCATGTTTGTGCTCCATCAGTCGATCGGAAAACACCATTATTTCCACCTGCAAAAACAATGTCAGGGTTAGTTTGATGAACTTCAACAGCTGTAACACCACTTCCGAAATTCTCGTTTTTAGAAACTAAAGTCCAATTTAATCCTTCATCCGTGCTCTTATACACTTCTCCTGGCTCAGTTCCACAATACACAATAGATGGTGAAATCAAACATTGATCAACACTATAAACATTCGTTTGTCCTGAACCTTGACTTCCGGCTTCTTGGAAATTCGTTATTGGACCAACAATGCTCCAATTTGAAGATTTCGTATTCGTTTGTTTTTTGCGATATGCTAGCTCGCTACTTTGCAATTCAGCTTGACTTGGTTCGTGGATAATCCCATTGGCATCTGCATAATTCAAATTTTTTCTTCGCCAACGTTTGTAGTATTGTGTGTGAAATGACTTTTCGAACGCATTATTTCGATAGAATTCTCTGTATAATCGATCAACTTCAAAAATGGATGGATTCTCTGAATACATAAACTGAGCCCAATGGGGAGCTCGTTCGATTTCTGAAGGAGATGGTTTTTGAAGATTTTGGCTAAAACTCGTTAAAGCACTCAAAATCAGAAAAAAGGAAAAAACTAAAAATTTGAATTTTAACATGACACAATGATTTGAATCTGTAACAAATTTAATGTAATTAAGGAATTACACGCTTAATTTAGTTTTTACACGATTCCTGTTTCAGTTCGATTTAGACAGTTTCGTTAATTAAATTCGGAGAAAACAATAAAATGGAAAGTTCGAACAAAACAATTTCTTTAAAATTTCTAGGAGGCGCAGGAACGGTTACTGGTTCCAAAACATTGGTTCAATTGAATGGAAAACGAATTTTAATTGATTGCGGGCTTTTTCAAGGA
>JBEIKF010000304.1:0-3049 GCA_040379905.1 Crocinitomicaceae bacterium | reverse complement strand
TTTTTCCCATAGTTCATCCAATGCTCCGTCACTTGTTATCAAAGATATGACGGAGGCTATTTTCTTGGGAGAATTTATTTTAGGGAAAAAATCCAAAACGGAGTTCAATTCATTTTTTGAAGGGAAAATGTCAGATTCTTTCGAATCGGCAAAGGATTTAATTAAAATTGGAGTTGTGAACCAAACAACCATGCTTGCTTCTGAAACACAAGAAATTACTGAATATTTGCGTAGCGTGATGATTGAAAAATATGGTTCAGAGAACATCAAAAACCACATCGCAGATACGCGAGACACGCTATGCTATGCTACAAATGACAATCAATCCGCTACGATTGAATTATTAAATTATGATGTAGACCTAGCAATTGTTGTTGGTGGTTACAATAGTTCAAATACAACACACTTGGTAGAATTATTAGAACAAAAGTTCCCCACTTATTTTATCAAAGGAAAGGACGAAATCATTTCAGAATCCGAAATTGAATCATTTAACATTCATACAAAATCCGTAGAGCGACATCCAAATTTTCTCCCTTCAAAGGAAAATGTAAAAATAATCATTACGTCAGGTGCTTCTTGTCCTGATTCAATTGTGGATGGTGTCATTCAGAAATTACTTGGCTATTTTGAGTTGGAAAATTCAATCGAAACTGTTTTAGAAAACTTATAAAATGAAGATTTACACAAAAAAAGGCGACGAAGGAAAAACGGGCTTAATCGGTGGTACACGTGTATCAAAGCATGCTCTTCGAATTGATTCATATGGAACAGTTGATGAATTGAATTCGTTCATTGGTGTGGTTCGAGATTATGAAATCAATGAAATTTATAAAAAACAATTAATTGAGATTCAAGATCGCTTATTTACCATAGGCTCGAGTTTGGCCTCAGACCCTGAGAAATCGAAGATGAAAATTCCAGATTTATTGGAATCAGATGTTGTAATATTGGAAAAATGGATGGATGAAATGGATGCTGAATTGCCTGAAATGCGCTTCTTTGTG
This sequence comes from Crocinitomicaceae bacterium, assembly GCA_040379905.1. Taxonomy (GTDB): domain Bacteria; phylum Bacteroidota; class Bacteroidia; order Flavobacteriales_D; family Crocinitomicaceae; genus UBA952. The sequence goes on along the minus strand of JBEIKF010000304.1, from coordinate 2,042 downwards.
CTACCAGGTGGAAATCACGCTGTTTCATTTTGTCACGTTGCAAGATGCGTTTGTAGGAGAGCTGAACGACTAATAGTTGAGTTAGCAGATAATGATTTTGTCGCTCCTTTGGTATTATCGTACATGAACCGTTTGAGTGATTATTTGTTTGTTTTGGGTCGAAAAATTGGTTTGGATTTAAAAGCGGAAGAACAACCTTGGCATCCGCGTGTTTAAATTGTTAAAAAAAATAATTATCAACTTTCGAAGAAAAACATACATTATTTAAAAATAATTTTACTTTTGCCGAAAATACGCGATAAAAAATAAGAAACTATGTATTGGACATTAGAACTTGCATCATATTTGGAAGACGCCCCTTGGCCTGCAACCAAAGAAGAATTGATTGATTTCGCCATTCGAACAGGTGCTCCATTGGAAGTGGTTGAAAACCTGCAAGACTTGGAAGATGAAGGCGATATGTATGAAAGTATCGAAGAGATTTGGCCCGACTACCCTTCCCGTGAAGACTTCCTTTTCAATGAAGATGAATACTAATTTTAGTCTCGCTTCGGCGGGACTTTTTTTTATCCAATGAATTTTTTAGGTCACCTTTATTTTTCCAACGACGATAAAGATTTAATGCTTGCGAATCTGTTTGGTGACTTCGTAAAAGGATCAAAATTCAATCATTTTTCAGTTAAAATACAAGAAGGTATTATTCTTCATCGGAAAATTGATTCATTTATCGACCAGCACAAAGATGTATTAGAATTGAAACTCTTGTTGTATCAAGATCTTCCAAAAGTCGCAGGAGTTGCTGTGGATTTGTTTTTCGATCATTTATTGGCTAAATCTTGGGATTTCCATCACATTCAGGAATATGAAACTTTTTTGAATGATTTTTATATTCACGATTCAGCAATTGAGAACGATTTGACTCAAGATTTTAAGCAATTCATTACATTATTCAGAGAACGAAAATGGCTTAACCACTACCCTACTTCATTTGGTTTAGAAAAATCATGCGAAGGTGTTTCAAGACGAATTTCCTTCACAAATAAATTAGCAGAAGCGCCCGAGATATTTTACAAACGAGAAAATGAAATTGAAGCTGTATTCCAAAAATACATGTTGGATGCAAAAAATCATTTTTCAGCGATAAACTCAATTCATTGATGCAAAATCTACCTGCGAAATTCATTGATCGTATAAATCGTGAAAATCCAAATCACGAAATATTATTGAGCTCACTAGATACTGAAAGTCCAATTAGCATTCGATTAAATCCAAATAAACCACAAGTTTTAAATCACCTTGAATTCGCTGAAAAAGTTCCCTGGTGTTCAACTGGATATTATCTGAAATCAAGACCAAAATTCACCTTGGATGCGCTGTTTCATGCAGGCTGCTATTATCCACAAGAAGCAGGATCGATGTACATTGAATCCGTTTTTAAGTCGCTTGATTTATCTGATTCCCCAACAGTTTTGGATTTGTGTGCGGCACCTGGAGGAAAAAGTACTTTGCTCGCGGGTTTATTGAATAATCAAGGTGTTTTGGTAAGTAATGAAGTCATTCGATCTCGAGCTTACATCCTTGCTGAGAATGTAACGAAATCAGGCTATTCAAATTGTTTAGTCTCCAATAACGACCCAAAAGATTTTTCAACATTAAAAGGAAGTTTTGACGTGATTTTAATTGATGCTCCATGTTCTGGCGAAGGCATGTTTCGAAAAGACCTGAAATCGCGCGCTGAATGGAGTGAGGAAAATGCGAATATGTGCAGTTCACGCCAAAAGAGAATTGTAATGGATGTTTGGGATTCATTGAAAGAAAATGGTTATCTCATTTATTCAACTTGCACATTCAACCCTGACGAGAACGAAAATAACATTGATTGGTTGTTGAATGAGCTTGATTGCGAAATCGTTCCAATTCCAATGTTTGAAAATGTAAATCCTGATTCAAAGAATTACGGCGTTTATTTCCTTCCAGGTTTAAAAAAATAAGAAGGATTTTATTGCTGCGTTTTGCAGAAAAATGAGAAAGTTAAATTAAAC
>JBEIKF010000303.1:0-3054 GCA_040379905.1 Crocinitomicaceae bacterium | reverse complement strand
GTTATTCCAATTACAGAAGACTGTGGAGTTTGGCACCCGCAAGAAGGTGTTTTTAATGGCCATTTTCAACCAAAGGAATCTCAAAAAATCAATCGCATCGGTCAATTGAGACAAGGAGTACTAAAAGTGATTGAGGATGAAAATTATTCTCCGTCTGTTGATAAAAAACTGGTTGTTGCCGATATGATCACGGGCTTTGGCGTAGCCGAATCCATTCGTCATTACTATTCAATTTGGGGCGGAGAGCTCAAAGAAAAAAAGGTAATTGTTCAAGGTTGGGGTAATGTTGGCTCTGCGGCAGCCTATTATCTTGCACAAAATGGAGCTAAAATCGTTGGAATTATTGATCGTGTTGGTGGCGTAATTTCGGAAAACGGACTAACGTTTGAAGAGGTTAAATCACTATTCTTAACTAAAAACGGAAACGAACTTGTTGCTCCGAATATGTTATCATACGACGAGGTCAATGCCCGAATTTGGGATTTAAAAGCAGATGTTTTCACTCCTTGTGCAGGCAGCAGAATGATTTCCGAAGATCAATTGAATCGCATGCTTAATGCTGGTGTTTCGGTAATTTCTTCAGGAGCAAATGTCCCTTTTGCAGACCCTGAGATTTTCTTTGGATCCATCGCTGAAAAAGCTGACGCATCACTTTCATTAATTCCAGATTTCATAGCAAATTGTGGAATGGCGCGCGTTTTTGCTTATTTGATGAGTAATGACTTGAATAAATTGGAGGACGCTGCTATTTTTGATGACACAAGTAAAATCATCGAAGATGCGCTTAAAAAGACATTCCATATGAATTCAAGTAAATCAAACATCGCAAAAACAGCTTTCGAAAATGCGTTGAATCAATTGGTTAGTTAATGACCAAAAAGAAAAACCTTTTTAAAGAGTTTTTCGAAGGTGAAAAATCAGGTGGCATCATTTTAATTTTTGTCACGCTAATTTCACTGTTAATTGCTAATTCAGCTTTTCAAAATTCATATTTGGAATTTTGGCATAAGTCATTTCTTGGACTTAAAATTGAACTTTGGGTCAACGATGTATTGATGTCCATTTTCTTTTTGTTAATCGGACTTGAATTAAAACGAGAATTTACCTCTGGAGAACTTTCCGATCCAAAGAAAGCGACTTTACCTTTTGTTAGCGCACTTGGCGGAGTATTGGTTCCCGCCGGAATTTACTTGTTTCTGAATTGGAACAGTAAAACACAATCAGGCTTCGGAATTCCAATGGCAACGGATATCGCTTTCGCGTTAGGCGCTTTGTCGTTGTTAGGGAAACGAATTCCACTTTCGATAAAAGTTTTTTTAACCGCATTAGCCGTTATTGATGATTTAGCCGCAATACTCGTTATCGCCTTCTTCTATTCAAAAGGAATCGCATGGATTTACTTACTCTTCGCGTTGCTTACGTTCGGTGTTCTTTATTTATTAAATCGACTGAAAGTAAAAGTGCTTCTCCCCTATTTAATTCTTGGAATCGTTTTGTGGTATTTTATGCACCACTCAGGAATTCACGCCACCATTAGTGGAGTCTTGTTAGCATTTACAATTCCTGCAACGAAAGACGAATCAAAGTCACCTGCAGGAATGTTACAAGATTGGCTCGACAATCCCGTTCCGTTTGTTATTCTACCCTTGTTTGCAATGGCCAACACAGCAATTGTGATTAATCCGAATTGGAGTGAGTTTTTCTCATCCAATTACACACTAGGCATTTTTCTAGGACTCGTTTTTGGAAAGCCAATTGGAATAACACTTTTTACGTTCATTTTTGTTAAAACGGGCATCTGCAAACTACCAAGTGGCTCGAATTGGAAACAACTAATTTCGGTTTCATTCCTTGGGGGAATTGGATTTACCATGTCGATTTTTGTAACCTTATTAGCTTTTAACGATTCTAATACAATCGACAATTCAAAGCTCATGATCTTGATTTCATCTCTTGCGGCGGGGATACTTGGGATTTTAGCTTTGTTTTTCGCTACAAAAACGAAATCAATTTAGGATATAACAATCCTATGTGAATATCTAACGAATCGATCTGAAATCGATCTTTCATAATCATCTATTTTTATCGAACAAAAATTTATCAAACAATGAAAAACAAGTTAAATCCTAAATTTATTTTTTCAGCGATCATTGTATTGGTTGCTACAATTTCTTTCGCTCAAGTAAGTGTGGGTGCGGCTTCAGACTCAACAAGCACGGTATCTGAACAGGTGAAAATCACAGAAGAAATATCCGCTTTTGAATTCTTAATGAAAGGTGGTTTCTTTTTAATTCCTATTGGGATTTTGTTGTTCTACACAATTGTTGTAATTGTTGAACGTGTTCTGTTTATAAGAAGAATGACTCAATTGAATAAAAACATGCTCAATCAAATCAAAGGCGATCTTTCAAATGGAAACATTCAAGGAGCATTGAATTCTATTTCAAGCGACCAAACAGCTTATGCAAATGTTGTTCGAGAAGGAGTTTTAACAGTTGGTCGACCAATCGCACAAATCGAATCAAATATGGAGAAGGTTGCCAACATTGAAATTGGTAAAATGGAGAAAAACATCGGTCATCTTGGATTAATTGCAGGTATCGCACCAACACTTGGATTCATTGGAACTATCTCAGGGGTAATCAAAATTTTTTATATGATTTCCATCACCGAAAATGTATCAATCGGAAATATTTCAGGTGGTTCTTCTTCATCTTACTTCAAATCTACAGGTTTAGGCAAATTGAATAAATCCATCGCCAATGGAGTTACTCAAAACTTCCCCATCGGAAACGGCGCTTACAATCCCGTTCAAGTTAAAAACAACACCGGTAGCGCCGATGAGTTTTCAGTTCGTGTTTTGGATGAAGTATACGCCAATGGCACCTCGGGAACAGCTTCCATCAAAGATCGCGTGAAGCGCACCTGGGACATTTCTAAGGCTACCGCCAATGGAGGTTCAGGAGTAGATTTTACTTTTGTTTGGAATGGCTCATCGGAGGAATCAGGAACCGTTTCTAATCCAATCTTGAATCATTACAACGGTACAACCGG
>JBEIKF010000302.1:0-3054 GCA_040379905.1 Crocinitomicaceae bacterium | reverse complement strand
ATTAACTTTGTTGAATGCAGCACGACAAATTTATGCGTCGATGTCTTCAATTGGCATCTTATGGAAGTGGTTTTGTCGCTCCCAATCCCATGGTAGGTTGTGTAATCGTGTGGAATGACCAGGTAATTGGAGAGGGATACCACAAGCATTTCGGCGGGCCTCATGCAGAGGTAAATGCTTTTGCTCGAGTAGAACAAAAGGAATTACTATCCGAGGCGACAGTATATGTATCGCTGGAACCTTGTTCACATCAGGGAAAAACTCCCCCTTGCGTAGACTTGCTAGTCTCGAATAACATAAAACGAGTAGTAATTGGTTGTAGAGACTCGAATCCTGTCGTGAGTGGAAAAGGAATTGAACGATTAAAAAGAGCTGGGATTGAGGTGATTGAAGGTGTTTTGGAAGAAGAATGTAGGCAACTTAACAAACGTTTTTTTACGTTCCACGAGCGACGTAGACCATACGTTATATTGAAGTGGGCACAAACGTTAGACGGATTTATCGACCGAGTTCGAAATGAAGATATAAAAGGCATCAATTGGGTATCGTCAGAATTGACAAAAACACTTGTTCATAAATGGCGAAGCGAGGAGCAGAGTATTTTGGTGGGGCGAAATACCATTATCAACGACAACCCCTCCTTGACTGTTCGCGAATATGATGGACAAAATCCCATACGGATCGTAATTGATAGCCAATTGCAAATAAGCCAAGAACTGAATATTTACTCGAATGAAGCTCCCACGCTCGTTTTCAATCGCATAAAAAATGAAAAAAAAGAAAATGTGGAGTGGATTAAAATTTCCGAAACAAGCACAGCTAATATTTTAGAAGAACTTTACAAGCGTGAAATTTCATCTGTTTTTGTTGAAGGAGGTAGCCGAACACTGCAGTATTTCATTATTGATAATGTGTGGGATGAAGCCCGAGTAATTGTAGGAAATACGAAATTTGGCGATGGCATAAAAGCCCCAATCATAAATAGAATACCAACAGATTCATTCAAATTTGGGGAAGATCGCGTTTATATTTATTTCAGAAAATGATCGAATTAATTTTAGCAATCCTTTTCTCGAGCGTCATTTTCGCGATATTCAAACTATTTGTTCGCTTTCAAATAGATACCTTTCAAGCAATTGTTTTCAACTATTTCACAGCAGCAATCTGTGGATTCGGATTATATTGGAAAACTTGGGATACGAATAATCTGAATGACTTGAGTTGGTTTCCTTTTACGCTCGTTAGTGGTTTACTATTCATTTCTTTGTTTGTAATTCTCGGACTCAGTTCCCAACGAAATGGTGTTGCAATTACTTCGGTAGCGACAAAAATGAGTATGGCTACTGGAATTCTTGGGATGATTTTCCTTTATAGTGAATCCGTTGGAATTCTAAAAGTACTAGGGATAATCTTCGCTTTTATTGGCGTAATTGCGGTTTCTTGGACAAAATCAGATAAAGAAAAAGGTCAGGGTGCATGGTGGATGTTAATTCTACTTTTTTTTGGAAGTGGATTGTTGGATGTTGTATTGAATTATGCTCAAAAAAACGCCTTGGGAACACTAACTCCTTCATTATTTTCAGCGATTGGATTGGGTGTAGCTGGAATTATCGGATTATCAATATTGCTAGTTCAATTAATTCGAGGCAAAACGAAGTTCGAGTTTAAAAATATAGTCGCCGGTATAGTTCTAGGAATTCCAAATTATTTTTCAATTTATCTATTGATTAGCTCCTACAAAACAACAGGTTGGGCAGACTCAACTGTTTTATCCGTTATAAATGTTTCAGTGGTTTTGATATCAACGATGATTGGTTTGATCTTTTTTAAAGAGAAAATTAACCGATTAAAATTAATTGGTTTAGTCCTTTCTTTGTCGGCTATCGCTTTTCTCTACTTTGCTGAAAACTGATTGACTCAAAAGCAATTCCCCTTAATTCGAAATTTGATTGAGAAATTCTGCCATTGATTCAAATTGAAAATCCGCAAGGGCTAATTTAGGATTTGGGAAATGAGTTTTTTCAGGAATACAAACCACTTTCATTCGGGCCGCAAGACCAGAAATCACTCCGTTGTAGGAATCTTCAATAACAAGGCATTTTGTCGGTGAGACATTAAGTGCTTTCGCAACACTCAAATAGACAGCAGGGTGAGGTTTACCATGTGATTCGTCTTCCGCAGACCAAGTAAAATCAAAGTAATGATTAATATTTAGTGAATTCAAAACGGCGTTTATAAGTCTTTTTGAAGAGGAGGTAGCTAATCCGACTTTTACATCTTTCGCTTTTAAAAATTCCAGGGTTTCAATAACACCCTTGAGCGGAAACGGATTCTTGATAATCAATTCCTCCATTTTAGAAATGATTGCTTGTTCAACTTGCAACTCATCAACAACTCCCCATTTTTCAGTAACATTCCAAAAGTGAATCACTTCATCAATGCGTAATCCAACCGTTTTTTGAAAATCAGCCTTTGTCAATGTTGAACCTAAAGATGAAAAAACCTCTTCCATAGCAATTTTCCAGAGAGGCTCAGAATCGATTAATACACCGTCCATATCAAAAATGACCGCTTCAAATGATTCAAGATTTAATGAATTATTCAATGAATTTGATTTTAACGTTAATTCCAAAAATCCCACGTAATTCCAACCTTCAACTGAGATGAGGGAAAAGCGTAACCATTTATAATTTCTATTTGTCGATTTTGCCAAAAGTAGGCCAAGTTATCCATTCGAATAAAGAAGCGAAACGTTTCAACTTCAAAAGAAGCGAAAGCTGCCATATTCATAAAACCAGAAGAATTTGGATTGAGCGAAGAATTTTCCAAATCAAATACCGTCATCTGCGGCAAGAAATTCAACCGTTTATATGAGGATGTCAACATAAAATCAACTCCTGCAAGTGCTTTTAGTTTTTTCGCTTTGAAAATCCCACCTTTTACAAATAAACGAGCGTTCAACAAATGTGCTGGGGTAAATTGTTTGCTTTCATCAATTGCTGTAAACTGATATTTAAAATGTCCATTCAGCCAGCGCCAATTAAGTTGAGTTTT
>JBEIKF010000301.1:0-3067 GCA_040379905.1 Crocinitomicaceae bacterium | reverse complement strand
GATTGGGGACAAATTATCATTGAAGATGGCTGCAACATTCAAGAAAATTGCACCATTCACATGTTTCCCGGTACCACTGTGCATTTAAAAAAAGGCGCTCATGTTGGTCACGGTGCAATTATTCACGGGGCGATTTTAGAAGAAAACTGTTTGATCGGAATGAATTCTGTGATTATGGATGATGTTTTCATAGGTAAAGAATCTATAATTGGTGCTCTATGTTTCGTTTCTGCAAATACGAATATTCCTGAGCGAAGTCTAGTAGTTGGAAATCCGGCAAAAATAATCAAACAAGTTTCAGATGAAATGATTGCTTGGAAAACGGAAGGCACTAAACTCTATCAAAAGCTCCCTCAGGATTGTCATACCTCCCTCCTGCCCTGCGAACCTTTGACAGAAATTGAAGAAAATCGACCTGTTCAAGAAAAAAACTATTTGAAGTGGAAGAAGTAATTTAATTTTCAACAATTAAGAATTACTTCCGAATGATATATTAACTTTGCGCCCCGTAGTTACAATTTAATTTCATGTCGAATTCAACCAAGTATGTTTTTGTAACCGGGGGTGTAACATCTTCTCTGGGAAAAGGAATCATTTCTGCATCCTTAGCTAAATTATTGCAAGCAAGAGGCTATTCCACCACGATTCAAAAACTTGACCCTTACATTAACATTGACCCAGGAACATTAAATCCTTACGAACACGGAGAATGTTTCGTAACAGATGATGGCGCTGAAACTGACTTGGATTTAGGGCATTACGAACGCTTCTTAAATGTACCCACATCTCAAGCAAATAATGTTACGACTGGTAGAATTTATCAAGCGGTTATTGAAAAAGAACGTCGAGGAGATTATTTAGGGAAAACAGTTCAGGTAATTCCTCACATTACAGACGAAATCAAAGAACGTATTCAATTAGTCGCAAAAAAAGGAAAATTCGATATTGTTATTACCGAAATTGGTGGAACTGTTGGTGATATCGAATCATTACCCTATGTTGAAGCTGTTCGCCAAATGCTTTGGGAACATGAAAATGATTGCATTGTCGTTCATTTGACCTTGGTGCCATACTTAGCTGCTGCCGGTGAATTAAAGACCAAACCAACACAACATTCTGTCAAGCAAATGATGGAGTTGGGTGTTCAACCAGATATTTTGTGTTGCCGGACGGAACATGAATTGGATTTGAATCTTCGAAGAAAGATTGCCAAATTTTGTAATGTTTCCATGAATGCGGTAATCGAATCTCGTGATGCTTCATCGATTTACGATGTTCCACTTTTAATGCAGGCTGAGGAATTGGATAAAGTTGTATTGGAAAAATTAGGTTTACCAAAGAAATCAACTCCTGATTTATCTAGCTGGAAATCATTTCTTGATCGACTGAAAAATCCAAAAAAGGAAGTTACAATTGGATTAATTGGAAAATACGTAGAACTAAAAGATTCCTATAAATCAATTAGTGAAGCTTTCATACACGCCGGTGTAGCAAACGAAGCAAGAGTGAATGTAGAATGGATACATTCGGAGAAATTATCAAAAGACAATATCGAAAGTGAACTTGGACATTTGGATGGAATTTTAGTCGCTCCAGGGTTTGGATCTCGTGGAATTTCTGGGAAAATCGAAGCTGTTCAATTCGCTCGTGAAAAAAAGATTCCTTTTCTCGGAATTTGTTTGGGAATGCAATGCGCCGTAATTGAATTCGCTCGAAATGTATTGAATATGGAAGATGCTCATACAACTGAGATTTCCGAAGACACCAATTTCCCTGTCATTTCGATGATGGAAGAACAGAAAAGTATTTCTAATTTCGGAGGTACAATGCGATTGGGAGCATATGCCTGTCAATTAAAGCCAAAATCAAAAATCGCAAAAGCCTACAATACCGAAAAAATCTCCGAAAGACATCGTCACCGTTATGAATTTAATAATGAATATTTGGCTCAATTCGAAAATGCAGGAATGTTGGCTACCGGGAAAAACCCTGAGACAGGTCTTGTTGAAGTAGTCGAAGTTGCCGATCACCCTTGGTTTGTCGGTGTTCAATTTCACCCAGAATATAAAAGTACCGTTGATTTGCCACATCCTCTTTTTGTGGCATTCGTTAATGCAGCATTAGATAATAAAAAATAAATACCCTAAATGGATAAAAGCACCACCGTCGGATTAGTTTTACTCGGTTTAATATTAACTGTCTTTTCAATCGTTAATCAGCCTTCAAAGGAAGATTTGAAAAAGAAAAAGCCTACGAAAACTGAACAAAAAGACACCAAGGAATCTTCAAAAGACAAAACAAAAGTTGTTAACCGAAATACTGGTAATGATACGCCTGATATTCCAAAAAAGATTGCTCAGACTGAAGTAAAAGGAGAAATCATTCGACTTGAAAATGATAAACTGATAGTTGATTTTAATACCAAAGGTGGACTTGTATCAGCCGTTTATTTAAAAGAATTCAAATCGTATACTGATTTTGCTAAAAAGAAAAAAAATCCGCTTTGTCTTTTTAAAGATGGTGACAACAGAAATCAATTGGTTTTCCCATACAAAAATCAAACCTTTAGATCAGCTTCTCATGTTTTTAGAGTATTGAAAAAATCGCAAAATTCAATAGTTTTTGAACTCGAATTACCTGATGGAAAAATTCAACAATCCTATAAATTAAATAATACTTATGATTTAGATTACGATGTTGAATTAATTGGTTTAGAGAGTGTTGCTAGAAAAAATGTTCAATTCAATTGGAAAACCGAATTCAGAAAAACGGAACGTTTATTCAGTGAACAACGAAGGGTTTCTACTATTTGTTATGAGCAACAAAATGAAGGTTTTTCCTACTTAAGTGAAACTTCTGACGATTACTTAAAAGCTGAAGATAATTTAAATTGGGTAGCTTACAAGCAAAGTTATTTTTCGTCAATTATACGTCCTGCAAACGGTTTTACAAAAGATGGTTCTTCGATGAATGTTCGTAATTACAGTGAAGGTCACGAGAAAAAATGGTCGCATATCAAAGACTTTAATTCGACTTGGACATTGAACCTAAAAGATTCGAAGGCATC
>JBEIKF010000300.1:0-3070 GCA_040379905.1 Crocinitomicaceae bacterium | reverse complement strand
TAATAAAATCAAAAATTAAATTTGGAGAAAATTAGCTGGTATAGCAAAAACAAATTCTCTTAAATTTAAAAGCCTTAATAATTGTATTTTTGAAAGAAAAGTAAAGGTCTAAACAAATGATACAAATCGATTTCATTCTATCTAATTCTGGTTTAAATCCAAAATCTGTTTCCAACACGCTTCAATTATTAAACGAAGGATCAACAATTCCCTTTATTGCGCGCTATCGAAAAGAAATGACTGGAGGTTTGGATGAAGTTGAGATAGCTCGAATTAGAGATTTAGCGAAGAAATTCGACGAAATTACGGCACGACAGCAAACCATTTTGAATGCGATTGAAGAACAAGGAAAACTTACTTCTGAGTTAAAAGAGAAAATCTCAACCTGTTTTGAATCGACTTTACTAGAAGATATTTACTTACCCTACAAACAAAAGCGATTGACAAAAGGTGAAAAAGCGAAGAAATTAGGCTTGGAGCCGCTTGCCAAAATGATTATGGCGCAACGAGGAGGTCTTCCCGAAGTAATGGCTGAAAAATTTGTAAAAGGAGAAGTTTTGGATGAAGATATGGCCTTGGAAGGAGCTAAAGACATTATCGCTGAATGGATTAATGAGAATACAGTTGCTCGTTCGCGAATGCGTCAGATGTTTCAACGAAAAGCACTATTGGCTTCCAAACTGGTGAAAGGAAAAGACGAGGAAGGAGCGAAATATCGGGATTACTTTGATTTCTCAGAGCCGCTTTATAAATGCGCTTCCCATCGTTTGTTGGCGTTAATTCGTGCGGAACGCGAAGGGATTATTTCATTGAAATCACAACCAAATCAGGAAGAAGCCATTGAATCCTTGGATCGTTTTTTTGTGAAAGGAAATGATGGGTGTAGTGAAATTGTAGCTGAAGCCTGTAAAGAATCCTATAAACGGTTGATGTGTCCTTCGCTTGAAAATGAAATTCTGAATGAGGCGAAAGAAAAAGCAGACAAAGAAGCCATTAAAATCTTTTCTACCAATTTACGGCAATTGTTATTGGCACCGCCTTTGGGCTCAAAACGTATTTTAGCAATTGACCCAGGATTTCGCACGGGTTGTAAAGTCGTTTGCCTCGATGAATCGGGTTCACTTTTAATGAATCAAACCATTTATCCGCATCCGCCACAAAATGAAAGTGCAGCAGCGAAAGCCAAAATCTCTCAATTAGTTGAATCGTATAAAATTGATGCGATAGCTATCGGTGACGGAACAGCAGGAAGAGAAACGGAAGCTCTGATTAAACATATTCGATTCAATAAAGAAGTTGAAGTTTATGTGGTTAGAGAAGATGGTGCATCTATTTATTCTGCGAGTTCCATTGCTAGAAAAGAATTTCCGGATTATGATGTAACGGTTCGTGGTTCTGTTTCAATCGGAAGAAGATTGATGGATCCATTGGCTGAATTGGTAAAAATTGATCCCAAGTCAATCGGAGTAGGTCAGTATCAACACGAAGTCAATCAGACTTTATTGAAAGATGCATTGGATGATGTAGTCATTTCAGCAGTAAATGCCGTTGGAGTTGATTTGAATACAGCATCACCTTATTTATTGAGTTATATTTCCGGACTCGGGTCTACTTTAGCTGAAAACATTGTGGCTTATCGTACTGAAAAAGGCAAGATAGAATCCCGAGAAGAATTGAAAAACGTCAAACGATTGGGAGATAAGGCTTACGAGCAAGCTGCTGGGTTTTTGCGTGTTCGAGATGCAAAGAATCCACTCGATAATTCTTCTGTTCATCCCGAAAGTTATCGTTTTGTAGCTGACATTGCGAAACACTTCAAGGTGGACATTCAATCGCTAATTGGGAATTCGGAATTGTTAAATAGCTTAAAGAAAACTGATTTTCCTCAAATTGACAGTTACACGTTTGAAGATATCATAAATGAACTCAAAAAACCTGGAAGAGATCCACGTAAAATGGCGAAAGTTTTGGAGTTTGACCACCGAATTAAAACCATCAATGACTTGAAAGTTGGAATGACGTTGACTGGAATTGTAACGAATGTAACGGCTTTCGGAGCTTTTGTAAACATTGGAATTAAAGAAAATGGATTGATTCACAAATCGAATTTGGCTGATACCTATGTAGACGATCCTGCTAAATTTATTGCTTTGCATCAACATGTGGAGGTTCAAGTTTTGGAGGTTGATGTTGCGCGGAAAAGGGTAGGGTTGAAGAAGGTTTAAATTCTTATGCAACGAATAACCTTATTAATCAACGCATAAAATGCAACGAATAAGTTTTAATATAGAAGAAAAATTTTTTGAGCAAAAAATCAGAACTTTCTTCTTTTACCATTGTTTTTAAATCATGTATCAACTCAAACGAACCCAATTCATCAAGGCAGATATTAAAACCTGCTGGGATTTTTTTTCTTCGCCAACTAATCTGAAAGTCATAACACCATCTTATATGGGGTTTGAGGTCAAAACGGAAGTTCCCGAGAAAATGTATGAAGGATTAATGATTGCATACACTGTTCGACCACTTTTGGGAATTCCGATGTCGTGGATTACAGAAATAAAAACGGTGAAAGAAAATGAATTTTTTGTTGATGAGCAGCGTCAAGGCCCATATACCATTTGGCACCATGAACATCATTTTAAAGCAGTTGAAGGCGGCGTGGAAATGACTGATATCGTTTCCTACGTTTTACCATTTGGAATTCTAGGAAAACTTGTTCATCCGTTTGTAGTTCGGAAAAAATTGGAAGAGATTTTTGCATATCGTTTTAAGAAAGTAGATGAAATCTTTAATTCCTGATTCAAAAACAAGTTGATGTTTCATATCTAATTAAAGAGGTTATATGAATGATTTAGCCTTTTTTTGTTTCTCCAAAAACCTGATTTTCTTAACCCGTATAAAAGTTTCCTTTAGAATATAACATTAACTTCGCAACAGAATTTTTAATTCTTATATCCAACAGAATTTAAAATTCATCGGAAAAAGAATAAATGAGAGTGCTCCTTTTATGTAATAAAGCGCCTTTTCCTCCAAATGATGGAAGTAGTATTGCTATTTACAACATGGC
>JBEIKF010000299.1:0-3074 GCA_040379905.1 Crocinitomicaceae bacterium | reverse complement strand
GCAAAGAACATCGGAGAACCTATAAATACATCCGATCATGACGCAATTTCAGGCTTATCGATGGATGGTGGCAAATTAATTATTTACCTAGGAAATAAAAACAACGGAGATTTATTTGAATCCGAACTTTCTGGTGATAAATGGGGGAAGCCCCAAGACTTTGGGAAGAATATTAATACAGATAAATTTCATGAATCTTCAGCTAGTTATTCGCTTGACGGAAAGGCAGTTTATTTTGTTAGTGATAAACCTGGTGGATTTGGGGACCGCGATATTTATGTATCATATCGGGATGAGAAAAATAGGTGGGGAAAAGCCGAGAATTTAGGTGCAATTGTGAATACTGAATTCGGAGAGGAAGGGGTATTCATGCACCCAGATGGCAAAACCTTATACTTCAGTTCACAAGGCCACAATAGCATAGGAGGATACGATATATTTAAAACGATTTTGGATGATAAAACAAAAAAATGGTCTGTTCCAGAAAACATTGGTTATCCTGTAAATACAACGGATGACGATGTTTTTTATGTGGTTAGTGCCAACGGGAAACATGGCTATTATACCTCCGTAAATTCTAACGGTTTCGGAGGAAGAGATTTATATATGATTTCATTCATTACAGAAGAAAAGAAAGAAAAACCAATTGAAACTAGAAAAGATGAAATTACTGAAAATAAAAGGCAAGAAGTTGTTATCAAACAGATTGAAATAAAAACGGACCCGTTGCCACGTCTTACAATTTTAAAAGGAGTTGTTTCAGATGAAATATCCAAAAAACCACTTGATGCGGCCATTGAAATTATTGATAATGATCAAAATAAAATAATTTACACACTCAATTCAAATAGCCTTTCGGGGAAATATTTAACTTCATTACCCGCTGGAAAAAATTATGGGATCGCTGTTAAAAAAGAGGGCTATCTCTTTCATTCAGAAAATTTCAATATTGCAGATAGTGCAGCTTTTCAAGAAATTATAAAAGACATCGCCTTGAAAAAAATTCAAGTTGGAAGCACAATCGTATTAAAGAACATTTTTTATGATTTCGACAAAGCAACCCTAAGATCTGAATCTACAAATGAATTAGAACGACTCCTTAAATTGTTGAATGAGATGCCCAATCTTAAAATTGAAATTTCAAGCCATACTGATTCGAAAGGAGCGAATGAATACAATTTCAAACTTTCAGAAAACCGAGCTAAATCAGTTGTTGACTATTTAATCAGCAAAGGAATTGATTCAAATCGATTAGTCTCAAAAGGATATGGCGAAGAGAAACCAATTGGAACTAACGATACGGAAGATGGGAGGCAATTAAATCGCAGAACCGAATTTAAAATCGTAAGTCTCTAATTTTTATTTGACACCAAAAAGAAGAAACGAAATACGAAAGAAATTAAATCATATTACCAATTTTAGTGTAAGAATTAAAAGCTATCAATTCGTAACTTCAACCAGAATAACCTCCGATGAATGAATTGAATTTTAACAATCAGCTTAAAAGCCACGATTTCGTAACCAGGACGATTTCACAAATCGAAAAAGACTTTGGGCGCTGCAACCTGGAAATACACCTCTCCCAATTCAGCGATCGTGATTTATTGGAAAATGAGATTTTAAATTTTATTCAACATATATCCACCGACAAGCTTCAACAATTAATGTATTTGATTGACATACCGGAAAGTGACTATTCGAAACTTTTAGGGACTGAATTCTTTCACAGGGCACTTGCTGAAAAAATTCTCAGACGCGAGGCACTGAAGGTATTTTTAAGAGATAATTTATCTGTTTAACTTCTTTGTTGACCGAATTCTGAAAAAAAGTCTTTTTCTAGCTATAATTCATACTCTTTTCTTGTTTGATTTATTATTTTTGTAAGAAATAAATTTGATATGAATTTCATTGTTTCCAGTACCACTTTATTGCGTCACCTTCAAAGTATTTCGGGAGTTTTAAATACAAGCAACAACCTCCCTATTTTGGATAATTTCCTTTTCGAAATTGAAAATGGACAATTAAAGGTTTCGGCTTCGGACTTGGAAACGACCATGATTACATCGTTGGAGGTTCAATCAGAAGAAAATGGAAAAATAGCTGTTCCTGCCAAGATGCTTCTAGACATGCTGAAAAACCTTCCTGAGCAGCCTTGCACGTTTTTGGTTAAAGAAAATTTTTTAATTGAAATGGCCTATGATAATGGGAAATTGAGAACACCAGGTTTTGATGGTGACGAATTTCCAAAATTGCCAAATATTGAAAACAAAAGTTCTATCAAAATTTCCGGTGACATTCTTTCTAAAGCAATTAACAAAACTCTTTTTGCTACAGGAAATGATGACCTTCGTCCTGTTATGAGTGGTGTTTACTGTCATTTTTCACAAGCTGACATTACTTTCGTTGCTACCGATGCGCACAAGCTTGTTCGCTACACAAGAACGGATGCAGCTGCAACAGGAAGTTCAGCATTCATTTTACCAAAAAAACCATTGAACTTATTGAAATCGAATTTGCGCGGTGATGAGGAAATTTTGTTGGAATACAACGACTCAAACGCTATTTTCACCTTCAATGATATTGTTATTGTTTGTCGCTTAATTGATGGTAAATACCCAAACTATGAAGCGGTTATTCCAAAGGAAAATCCAAATGTCTTGACAATTGACAGATTGCAATTTTTGGGTTCGATTAAACGGGTTGCCATTTTCTCAAATAAAACGACTCACCAAATCAAATTGAAATTAGCAGGTTCTGAACTTTCCCTATTCGCTGAGGATGTCGATTTCGCTAACGAAGCGAGCGAGCGATTAACATGTTATTACGATGGTGATGATATGGAAATTGGTTTCAACTCACGCTTTCTTTTGGAAATGTTGAATAACTTGGATACACCAGAAGTTAAATTATCGATGAGTGAACCTAGTCGAGCGGGATTACTCACACCATCCAATAATACCAACGCAGACGAAGACATCTTGATGCTGGTAATGCCGGTAATGACCCGTTAATTTTAATTTTGGAAGGGAAAATCAACATACGGAATTTATCCCTGGATGAATTATTAGAGCACT
>JBEIKF010000298.1:0-3104 GCA_040379905.1 Crocinitomicaceae bacterium | reverse complement strand
TTTATTTTGAAGAAGAAATTCGATTTCACCTAATTCAATGCGATGTCCTCTAACTTTAACTTGTCGATCGTTTCTGCCTAAGTAGAAAAAGTCATCTGCCATTTTCCAGCCCAAATCCCCACTTTTGTAGCGTGGAATCGAATCGTAATTGAATTTCTCGCGAGTAAGCTCTACTTTATTGTAATAACCTTTGCAAACTCCAGTTCCTTCAACAATTATTTCTCCAATAAATCCATTTGGAACTTCCTCATTTCGCTCGTTTAAAAGTTTAATTGAATAACCGGGTAGAGGAATTCCAATATTACTGTATTTTTCTTCTTTTATTTCTTTGTAAGTCACGTGTACGGTTGTCTCCGTGATTCCATACATGTTTACAAGTGTAACTTGCTTATTTTGAGTTTGCCACGTCTCAATTTTCTGGGTGTTTAATTTGTCTCCTCCGAAAATAAGGTATCTTAAGTCGATTAGTTTAGGACTACTTTCACCGACTAACATTAAGTTATCAAAGGATTTGGGTGTTTGATTCAGAACCGTAATTTTCTCCTTCAATAATAGATCATAAAACTTAAAACTGTCCTTGACATCCATTCGCTCAGGAATGAACAAGGAAGCTCCATTCAAAAGAGCACCCCAGATTTCCCACGTTGAAAAGTCAAAACCATAGCTGTGCGCTAAGATCCATCGATCTTCCGAATTGAAATCAAAATTCGCTAAAGTGCCCAAAAATAAATTGCTCAAATTAGCATTCGTAACACAACATCCTTTAGGTTGACCCGTTGTTCCCGAAGTGTAGATCAAATAACAAATGTCATTTAACTCAGGATGAATGTTTTGAATTGATTGAATAGAATTATTTTCTTGAATTGGATAAATTGTCTTTTTGTTTGGAATTACTGTTAAATCGCTAATGATCGTGTTAATTCCTGCATCTGTCAAAATATAATTGAGTCGTTCTTCTGAAATATCTGGATCTAAGGGAACATAAATTCCTCTTTTTTTCAAGACAGCCAACATGGCTATAATCAAGTTAACAGAATTGGAAGTTCGAATACCAATAGGTTCTTGAACATCGATATCCAAGGTGCAAGACAACTTATTTGAAAGTTCCTCGATTTCTTGATATGAATAAGATTTTCCCGTTGAATCTTTTACCGCTAGTTTGTTGGGATTACTGATAAGTTTCTCTATCCAAGTGTCTAAAATTGGTTTAATAGCATAATCGAAATCGTTTTTAACTTCCGATTTATCCTGTGGGGAAATAAAATCATGAAACGAATGAACGATTTCTTTTGCCGCCTCACCTGAAATTTTCGATAGGTTCCAAACGAAAGTCAATGAAGTGCTTTTTTCTCCAGGCTGAATAACAATTGATAAGAGATAATGCGGTTTGGATCTAAAAATTGTTTTGAAATCAGACTTTAATTCTGGTTCCACCACCCAACAGTGATCGAATAAACCGTGATTGAAATAGTTTTTAACCGCTTGGTCTGAATTGGCAATTATTTGGGAACGCTGACTTTCAAGTGTTTCTTTTAAGTGCTGATCGTTTCGATTAAAAATCAAAGGCCACGTTTGAACGAAATAACCAAGTGCGTTTTGAGCGGACATTTCGCTGTTCCTCATACTAAAAACCTCTCCAATTGAAACGTGATCTTGACCTGAAGCTTGAAATAAAAATTTCACCCAATTTGACATGAAGTCTTGGTAAGAAATATTTTCTAATTCCAATGATTCATACAGAAATCCAACAGATTCACTAGATGGCGGAGGAACGTGATTATGTAATTGAAAACCAACAAGTTCTCTCTTTTGAATTCCTTCTTTTTTCTCGAGTTTGGGAAGCCATTCACTCGTTGAAATTGGAATTGCTGTTACTAACGAAGCAAAAACTTGTTGTATTGAAATCCCATCAAAAAGCACGTGGTGGTAACAACAAGCCAAATACTGACATTCTTCTCCTTTGAAAACAAATACTTTAAATAAGGGTGACTTCTGAATGTCGAAATTGATCTGCTGTGATTCAATCCAATCAAGAATCTGTTCTTCATTTCGTATTTGATCATCAATAAATTCAATAGGTGGATTGATGTTCTTCAAACGCACGCGAACGGGCTGCTCAATTTTCTCATAAATGAAAACATCTCTGAAACGTGGAACCGAATTGATCCAATTTTCAATATCCTCTTGAGATAAAACGCGATCGTGAATTTTAATGATAGCGGTTTCGGTATAATAGGAATCTTTATCCTTATCAATTTCCATTACAATGAGGCTTTGTTCGCCAAAATGTGTTTTAAAAACTGATTCTATATCCTCCTTCTTGTACCCTTTGCTCATTCCTTATTCAAATATATTTAAAATGTTAATTCTTAGGGAAATTCAGCTATTAATTTTAATAAGAAATGTAAAAAAAATGATATAACGATCAAAAAGAACATCAAACAATCTTTAGTGAATTTGGCTGTTTTAATTCATAAAACTAAAAATTCAATTCACTTTTTAATTAAAACTACCTTTTCCAGAAATGCATTACCGAATTTAATATCAGGCTCAATGTAATGTCCTTCGCTCCATTCGTTCCAACTTGCGATGTGTAGATCTACTTTTTTATCATTGCACCAATCTTTAGCTAAAAACAAATTCTGCTCAAAATCCACCGGATTGGCGTCAATCACAACTGGAGCCCATGGGAATTTTTTTATTCTAAATCCGCTAATATGAGTTCCTCTTGGAGATGCATCCCAACCAGATGCAACACTTGGATAGAAGGGTATTTTTGTTCTGCACTGAATGTTTTTCCAAACTAAAGGTTGTTCCTCAACGCAAGATTTGTGTTTTAAAATAGATTTGTTTGAATTGAAATCAACTAACGTAACATAGCTTGTTAAAGAATTCAAACCCAAATTTTCTGATTCTTCAATCCAATGGTCAGACCTTCCACAAACAGCTTGAAGATGATACGATTCAAATTGTTTTAAAATAGTTTCAGTCTCGTTGCCGTGCAAATCCAATAATTCAGAAACTGAATAGACTTGGAAAATCGGTTTGCCATTTTCATCCTTTCTGTAATTTGCATGAGAAGTAATACGTTTGATGTTTTCAAT
>JBEIKF010000297.1:0-3111 GCA_040379905.1 Crocinitomicaceae bacterium | reverse complement strand
TGTTTCTTTTTTTCAATTGAAGGGAGACGACCAATTGTCTTCTAATTTGATAAGAAATAGTAGGAATCTTAATTTTAAATCAAATACATTGGAGGTTCAACAGCGTTTGGAATATATTTTCTATTCTGTTGAACGAGTTGGCGCCAGATATAATGTTTCCGTCAGGCAACAGCCAAAAGGCCAAAATCAACAATATTACGTTTTTAGTGGAGTTGGAATAATGAACATAAATCCAAAGGGATTATATAATGGTCAATGGTATAAATTACGTCCTTTAAGAACTGAGGGTCAGGGATTAGCAGGTGGCGCAGATCCATATAAAACCTACACAGTAACGATACCTTTTGGTGTTGGACTTCGATTTGGCATAAATCGTTTTTGGAGAATTGGACTTGAGGCCTCTTATGTAAAAACCTTTTCCGACTATATTGATGATGTTAGTGGCATATATTATGACCCCAATAATCTTCAGTCTTCATTGGCGGTTCATTTTGCAAATCCTGCGAATCAAAACGCAAACTGGTTTGTTCCTGGTCAACAAAGAGGAGATTCGAAACAAAATGATGCGTACTATCATATAAATGTTGTTTTGAGCAGAAACATAACATATGAGAATTTTAGGTTTAGATTAAAACACCGAAAAATTTTCACAACAAATAAGAATAAACTTAGAAGATTTAATGGTTAAAATTTAACTCTTAGTTGAATTAACAAATCCGTTTTTCTTGAACCAACAATTTGCTCGGCACCGGAACTAACAGAATTGCGATTATTGTATAAAAAGTAACCATAACGGACCCACAAATCAAAACGCCTAAGAAACGAATACCTAACTAAAACATAAGCCCTATTACCCTGATAATAATAAGCTGGTCCAGCAAACGCATATAATGCATTACTTTCAAACGAGTAAATTCGTGTATCATAACTGTCTGTATCAAATAAAGCATATCTCAACGCAATATCCAAGGGAAAACTTTTCGGACGGAAAATAAAATCTTGAGTCATAAGTAATCCTTTTTCATTGGCATTACTCGGCCTATTTATGGTAACAAATTCCACTCGACTTTTTAACGTAAAGAATTCACTAACCGTATATGATAGATTAAATCGATAACTTCGTTGAATTACATCTTCAATTTCAGTTACAGTACCATCTGAATCACGACTATTTCGCTGACGCATTTGCTGTCTAAAACGACCATAAATTTCGAATATCTTGTTTGGCTTGTAAATTGGTTGAATCAGGAATTCATGTCCGTAGGATGGCGCGTCAATTAAATACTTCATCCATGGAAATTGAAATAAATCGGCGTAACCATTCAAGGACCATTTAGAATTGATTTTGAGTTTGAGTCCAGCGTATAGTCCTTTCTCATTTTGCGTATTACTCCCCTCTGAAAAGCCAGAATTATAAAACGTTTGATAATCTCTGGAATAATTCCGATAAAGCAATCCAATACTCGCACGAGAATCAATGGAAATCATAGCACCGTGAACCATTGCCAAGCCATTTTGAACATCCGAACTAAGTACTTTTGAAACTTCCCCGAATAAATTCAAATTCTTAAACGTATAGTTATAATCTCCGCTTATAGATAAACGACTTTTTCCTCTGAAATCGAACTGGTTATAAAAACTCTCTTTTCGATCAAAAACTTTATCGTACCCCTGATAAACAAATGCAGAACCTACTTTTAAACTTGTTGAAGAATACCTCACATTAGCACCTGTTATCAATTCAGTTAGACCATTCATTTTCAAAATCTCTGAATTGGTGCGATGTAAACCTGATAAATCGATTGTAGAAATAAATTCCAAATCCTCATAGGTTGAATCAGCCAAAACGGATGCATCAATTTTCTTACGAGAACCAAACAAGGTCAAACCAAAATTTCGATAAGCCAAATCTACTGCTGCTCCTCTTAAAAATCGCGATTCGTCAACACTTGTGTAAGGTCGAATTGGAATTGCATTTCGTTTGATCGTAGCAATATCGGCTGTTTTCCCAAAAGCATAGCTCGACCAAAGATTTAGCCCCTGCCCTATTTGAATTTGGTAATCACCCAAAACGGCTGATTTTAGAAACTTTCCACCTTTAAAAAAAGCATGTGCTGAATAAAAATCAAATCCTTTTTTTTGAGCTCCTCTAAAAAATTGTTCTCCTGCATCTTTTTCACAGGTATAGCCAATGCTTATGTTTGTTTTATAGGTGTATCTGAAACGTGTATAATATCGATCTCCATTACCATAATAGTAATTATTGGACGTTTTTAAAATGGAATCAGGAACATCCGAATAACCTGCTTTTCTTTCCATCATCGGCTGATAGCGAAAGTATTGTTCGAACTTCCCTTGCTTAATTGCTTCTTTAAAAGTAATGTGTAAATTATCCAATCGATCCTCAATCCGCACAAAAGGTCGAACCAATTGAATAATATTCAAATCCCAATATTCCAAACTTTGTAATTCATAAATTGTGATAAAATTTCCGAATGCTTTTCGATGGAGTAAAAGGTCGTTTATTTGAACATCTGTCAATAAATTCAATTCTTCCAATTCTTGACCTTGAGTTGTATTGAGATTGATTGGGTTATCATAATAAAAATTGAGTTGTTCAATGATATTGGTCAAATCCAAATTTTCCGACTGCAATTGCTCAGAAATAAATTCGATTCGCTGTTGGATGATTTCACCTTTATCTTGGGCGATTAAAAATCCAAAATGGAAAAACGTTAATAAGAAGAACAGTCGCTTTAGCATCATTTCAATTGAACTGTAAAACTGAAATTCGGCGACCAACCGATGATTTGCTGATAAGCTGAACCAACATCCAATTTATAAATTCCTTTCCAATGGTAACCAAACCCAAATGAAAATTCAATCGGTGCTGTTCCAAATCCTCCTCGGAGATACAAATTTTCTGCAGGCTCATATTCAATTCCTGATTTAAACCTTATCGGATAATCTACATTTTTTTCTATTTCACCTACTAAAAGCACTTTCTTGGAAACATGATAACGAGTTCCAAGTCTCAATGCCGTTGTATATCGATCTTCTTGAAAAGCCGAAAGTTCATTTCTAGATAAATTTAATATACTGAATCCAACG
>JBEIKF010000296.1:0-3121 GCA_040379905.1 Crocinitomicaceae bacterium | reverse complement strand
TTTGTATGCTAGTATCCAAAAGGCAATAGGTTCAACTGAAAATTTAATGAATGTTATCAATGAAATTACCGAAATTGAAGTTAACGAAGGAAATGCTAGACCCCAAATCATGGGAAAAATTAAATTTGAAAACGTTTCTTTCTCCTATCCACAAAGAGCAGATATTGAGGTATTAAAAGGAGTTTCCTTTGAAGTCGATAAAAACCAAACCTTAGCCTTAGTTGGTGCAAGCGGTTCCGGTAAATCGACTATTTCAAACCTTTTATTGAAGTTTTATCAACAAGATTCTGGAACCATTTGTATAGATAATTCAAAAACTTCTGATTTCGAATTGACATATCTGAGAGAGCACATGGCCATAGTTCCTCAAGAAGTTCTTTTGTTTTCCGGAACGATTTTGGAGAATATACGTTTCGGGAAACCTTCTGCTACGATTGAAGAAGTTCAGGAGGCAGCGAAAAAAGCCAACGCATGGGAATTTATTTCAACTTTTCCAGAACAACTGGAAACTGAAGTAGGAGATAGGGGAATTCAACTTTCGGGCGGTCAAAAGCAACGCATCGCCATTGCTCGTGCCATTTTAAAAAATCCAACAATACTCATTTTAGATGAAGCCACATCTGCATTGGATTCCGAATCAGAGCGATTGGTGCAAGAAGCATTGGAAAAATTGATGGAAGGTCGAACCTCAATTGTAATCGCGCATCGACTTTCTACCATTCGAAATGCCGATCAGATCTTGGTTATGCAGCAAGGTCAAATCATCGAACGTGGAAAACACGAAGAATTGATAGCTCAAAAAGGCGTATATTCTGAATTGGTTCAACTGCAACAAATGAATTCGGTTAAATAGTTGGTTTCTAAAGACCTAGAAGTTTTAACAATGATCTTTTTATAAAAATCAGTTAATAATTTGTATTTATAAATTCAACTGAGTAAATTTGTTACTCATGTTAGATGCGCTGATCACATCCAAAACTAGAGTTCGGCTGTTGGTAAAGTTTTTTCTTAATCCAACCATGAAATCTTATTTACGTCAGTTGGCCGATGAATTCGGTGAAAGTACCAATGCCGTTCGTGTTGAATTGAATCGTTTGACCGAAGCTGGAATACTTGAAAGCGAAGCCAATGGTAATGTCATAAATTACAAGGCTAAAGAATCACATCCCTTGTTTCCCGAAATTAAAAGTATCGTTTCAAAAATGACAGGATTAGATTCTATCATCGAGTGGGTGATACAGCGTTTGGGGGATCTTGAAAATGCTTATTTGATAGGTGATTACGCCAAAGGACGTGACTCAGGAATCATCGATGTTATCCTGGTTGGAAAAGTAGACAAAGCGTATTTAACAGAATTAATTGAAAAAGCAGAAGATTTATTGCAAAGAAAAATTCGTTACCTCGTAATGAATCACGTTGAGTTAGAACAATACAAATTAAAACATAAAGAACCTATTTTACTTCTCTGGAGTAAGATTTAATGGGTTTTTTGACATGCAACGCCTACTACTCACCGCAGCATTTTCAAAAAATGACTGTGACTGAGAATGGCGAAGCCGTAAGAAAATCATAAAAATACACGTGCATTCAAGGCAAAATTTCACGATTACTGAAGCCCATCGAACAGCGCATAATGGGCATCCATCAGCTATTATTTGGTTATATGGTTTGTCGGGTTCGGGTAAATCTAGCATTGCAAATGCATTGGAAAAACGTCTTTTTGAAATGGGCAATCATACCTATTGCTTGGACGGTGACAATACGCGTCTTGGTTTGAACAAGGACTTGGGTTTTTCGGCTGTTGATCGCTTGGAAAATGTTAGGCGAGTTGCAGAGGTGGCTAAATTGATGGCAGACGCGGGAATGATTGTGTTGGTTTCCTTGATCACACCATACGAAGAACAACGCACCTTGGCAAAGGAAATTTTAAAAAATGAACGATTTTTGGAAGTTTATGTTGAATGCGACTTGGCGACTTGCGAGCAGCGCGACCCAAAAGGCTTATACAGAAAAGCGCGTTCGGGTGAAATTCCCAATTTTACTGGTATTTCAGATCCATTTGAGGAGCCTGTAGAATCTGCTTTTCGCGTTAATACGAGCCAATATGATCTTAATGAATGTGTGATTAGGATTGCGGAGGAATTAAGTAAAATTTAGATTGAAGAATGTATAATTTAAAATGCAGAATGCACAATTCGTTTAATCAAAATCAAATAGTTTAATTTTCAATTTTACATTTTCAATTATAAATTAGTGATGAAAGACACCTGGACCGAAATAATCTCCCCGAAGCGTTCTTTGCTCGACATCAACCTAAAAGAGTTGTGGCGTTATCGCGATTTAATTATGTTGTTTGTTCGACGAGATTTTGTTTCGCAATACAAGCAAACGATTTTAGGCCCAATTTGGTTGTTTATTCAGCCATTATTTACGACACTGACTTTTTTCTTTGTATTCAATCAAATTGCAAAGATTCCAACAGATAACATTGATCCAATATTGTTTTACTTGTCTGGAATTACCCTTTGGAATTACTTCTCCGACTGCTTTAATAAAACGTCTAATACTTTTGTTGCGAATGCAGGAATCTTCGGGAAAGTTTATTTCCCGCGCTTGGCGACACCGATTTCGATTGTTTTTTCAAACCTAATCAAATTAGGGATCCAAGTACTACTCTTCTTAGCTATAATGGGGTATCAAATTATCTTCAAAGGAGCAGAAGTGAATATCAACTTACATATATTAATTCTACCTTTCTTGATTATTTTGATGGCAGTAATGGGCTTAGGCTTGGGAATTATCTTCTCAGCACTCACTACCAAATACCGAGATTTAAGTTTCTTGTTGGCCTTTGGAATTCAGCTCTTGATGTACGCAACACCGATAATTTATCCCTTGAGTTACACGGGAGGAAAGTTACACACCATTATTAGCATGAACCCGTTAACTCCCATTATGGAAAGTTTCCGCTTTGCCTTTTTCAGCATCGGTTCTTTTGATTGGAGCGGATTGGCATATACCAGCATTTTTAGTTTCGGCGTCTTGTTTATAGGAGTCATAATCTTCAACCAAGTCGAGAAAAGTTTTATGGACACCGTTTAAAAAATTAAAAATTTAGAAT
>JBEIKF010000295.1:0-3122 GCA_040379905.1 Crocinitomicaceae bacterium | reverse complement strand
GAAATATACGTTCGAAACCCAAGTCCAATTCCGTGATAAACGAAAAATACAATCAATAAAAACATCAATGATTTTTGAATTATTTTCACTGTGCGACTGGGTTCGCTTTTTTTGGTTCTGAAAATTTGGGTAAAAAATAGAATCAATAAGGCAAACCCGAGAGTCATATATCCTCGAAACGCGTTCTTGAAAATCGTCATCTTATTGTAACTAATTTCAACATTCACTTTGGTTTCACTTGGGACAACCTTTATGCCGATTTCACGCTGGAATGCTTTGATTTGTTTTAGCAAGTCACTAGCCACACCAAACGAATTGTTTTTCGCTCCTTCATCGATGGCAGAAAGATACTTAAGCGTGGTGATGGATGAAACCGTATCCACTTGCATCAATTCCATATTCATTGGTACATACCAGGTATTGTTTTTATCTCCTTTTTTTGGAATGATGCGCATGTATGACCAAGCAAAAATTCCTTGAACCACCTCGAAACGTTCATTCAATTTAATGAGTTTTTTGTCAAATTCATCTCGTTTTGATTCTGGCTTTTGATGTGCTGTTTTATATTCATTCAACCATTTAAACGCACCTGTTTGATCAGAAAGTTCCTTAACGCTTGCGTATCCTTTAAGCTTGAGTCTACTTTGCAAGTTGCTCGAAATTTTGACGATCTTTTGCTCCATCCAATACTGCGGATACATGTGCATACTCATAACTGTTTGAACTGCATTGTAATCCTTGTAACCATTCGCTTGATAGAATTTTCGAAGCAATTCATCACATAACGTGTGCATCGGAACAATTCTACCCTTGAAGTCCTGAACGAGCATCGAAGCTAATTCATCTGAATGTTCTTCTGAAATTACGCGATAAATTCCTTTGGAAGGATGTTGGTGATTTTTATGTTTCTCCGCAAATCCTTGATTCGAGAAGGAAAAGAACAACAGAAGAGCGATTGCCGCATTGTTTATTCCTTTCTTACGTTCGTTTAATTTCTTGATTTTTCCATTTAAATCTCGGAATCGACCAACAGGAGCAAAAAGTGATAAAATCATCGCGATACTCATTAATAAGTATCCTACATACGTGACATTCGTCCCTAACTCATCGTGGTTGACGCTCAAACGTGTTCCTTCTTCATTTTGCGGAGTGGCCGGATTGTCCAAATCATAAGCGGATTGAAAGAAACGGTATCCGTCGTAGTCCATCACATTATTCATAAAAACTTTCTGATTACGCGTGTATTTATTTCTCGGATCATTGATTGTCAATTCACTTTCAAATGATGATGGCGACTCCGAACCAGGATATTTATCCAATCTAAAATCACGACAGAAAACATCAAACGGAATCGGTTTTCGAATGGATCCATATTCTAACTGGTAAATCAAGCCATTAAGTTCAAATCGAGTTGGGGTTGGGATTTGCCCAATTCCTCCCTCAAGAACTATGTTTTTAGCAGATTTACCATCTGAAAGTTTCACCGTCAAATAGTCCATGCCTATATTTTTCTTACCTGAAGGCATCAACATTTTCTTGGCGTGATTGATTAGTCGCTTGAAAACGAATTGTTGATTTCCTGATTGATACAACGTTGTCGTTTTAAAATTGACCCATTTGTTCAAAGGGATTTCAGTAAACATTGAATCGGAAGGAGAAATTCCTGATTGACGCGCCTTCTGCATTTCTGCCATCGGCAAGAATCGAATTGGAACATTGGTTTTAATTTCCATCGAATCTTTATTCTTGCGGACTTCAATTCCAGGAGTTTCTAGTTTCTTTTCAAACGATAGTGGAATTCCTCCGACCATAAAAATTTCACCAG
Source organism: Crocinitomicaceae bacterium (assembly GCA_040379905.1). Lineage (GTDB taxonomy): Bacteria > Bacteroidota > Bacteroidia > Flavobacteriales_D > Crocinitomicaceae > UBA952. The sequence continues at coordinate 1,297 of JBEIKF010000295.1, read as the reverse complement.
GACCGACATAATTGGATTGCATCCCATCGGTTACCAAGTCCAATACAGCAGAATTGAACGAAGAACGAATTACAAGTGAATCAATCATCTTTGATTGAAAGCCGACTTGAGAAATCGAAATTTCTCTATTTTCAAAAGAAAATTCGTGTTCGAAACTATTGTCAGTAATTTCCGACATGTAATGTTTATATGCCTCTGTTGTATTTTTACCCGATTTTGGATTTTCCACATGAATTAACAAATGCGGGTCCGAGGTGAATATGAAATTGGAAGAAGTTCCTTCTTTGATAACCATCAAACCTTCGAAACTGACATATCGTGTAATCGCTGCACCAAGCATAATGATCAAAAACGATAAGTGAAACGTCAGCAGCGCAATCTTTTCACGTTGAAACATTTGGTATTTGAAAATATTTGAAACCAAGTTCATCGAAAGATACAAGAGCAGAACCTCAAACCAAGTAGCGTTGTAGATGATAATTTTTGCGCTCTGTATTCCATAAATTGATTCGATAAATGTGGCGGCACCAATTCCAATAAGGAAAATCAGCATGGCAAGGGTCATTAATTTCATCGAAAAAAAGACCTGTGCGAATCGTTCAAAAAGTGTTTGTTTCATCTCTCTGCAAAAATACGCAAAGGAGACAAATGATTTGCCTTAATTAACCAAATGTTTAATTACTTCTGAGAAATATTGTTCGTTTGAAACTTGAATAAAATAGATCCCTTTTGGAAATTTTATCGTTGAGAAATCGAATGTGTTTGAGCCAGTTTCACAATAGATTTTTTCGTCGAGAACTGCTTCACCCAAGGAATTTTTCATAGTGACTTTGCATGCTCCAACGAGTGATGCGTCATTCACAAATAGATGAAAACCAGTTTCATCTGGATTTGGCCAGGTCAAAATTTTAAATGAACTTTCATCTTGACAATTCAAATTTAAAGGGTCATAAATTCGTTCTTTCCCATCAAAATCTCTTTGTGAAAGTCGATAGTAATTCAAGCCAGAAACCCGAATGTCATTTACAACATAATTTAACAGTTCGTTTGAAAATCCTGCGGCTGGAATTTCATTATATTTAATCCATTCAATGCAATTCTTAGACTTTTCAACTATAAATGATTTACTATTATGTTCAGAGGCTGTTGACCATCGAAAAATCACTTCATTTTCTAGGCAATCCAAATTCATCGATGAGAGTTCAACGGGCAAGGGATCACCTTCTCCACCTAGTCCCCAGTTACTCCAGCCTTTTGCATTTAGTCTCGTAACGATAGGACTAGTCGCGGTTCCTTG
>JBEIKF010000294.1:0-3149 GCA_040379905.1 Crocinitomicaceae bacterium | reverse complement strand
GATGAGATTTTGAAAGCTTACTCAAAAGATTTAGACCCATTTATGAAAAATGGTGGTTACTTGACTGCGGATGTGATTTCAATCAACTCGTTAACAGAAAACTATAAAGCCATTCGAAATAAATTTCTTGCCGAACATACGCATACAGAAGATGAAATTCGATTTTTTGTTGATGGAAAAGGACTGTTTTGGTTTAATCTAGAAAATGAACCCGTTTTCAATTTACTTTGTGAGCGCGGTGATTTAATTAGTGTCCCGGCCGGAACGAAACATTGGTTTGATGCTGGGGAATTAAATCCGTTTGTCAAAGCAATTCGAATCTTTATTGATATGAGTGGTTGGGTTCCGCATTACACAGATTCAGAAATTGAACTAAAATTCCATGATTTCAAAATCCCAGCCCGTGTCAGCTAAAATAGAGTATATATTAACAGATATCGAAGGCACAACCACGTCCGTTTCATTCGTTTACGATGTGCTTTTTCCCTATTTCCTAGCACATATTTCAGATCTTAAAAATATGACACAGGATGAAGTTGTAAAAACCGCTTTCGATGAAACCAAATACATTGTATTTCAAGATGAGGGAATTGAACTTAAATCAACTGATGAAATCATCCTGAAACTTGAATCTTGGTGTTTGGAGGATCGTAAAATTACTCCTCTAAAAACGCTTCAGGGCTTACTCTGGAAAATTGGTTACGAACAAGGCGAGTTGAAAGGCCATGTGTATGATGATGTTCCTATTGCGCTTGATAAATGGCAAAAGATGGGATTAAAAATTGGTGTGTTTTCTTCAGGTTCCGTAATAGCTCAAAAGCTAATTTTTGGTTATAGCGAAAAGGGAGATTTAACAACATACTTTTCAGATTATTTCGATACCAAAACAGGAATGAAACGTGCAGCAGAGACTTATTCTGAAATAGCAAGAATAACCAACAAAGAACCAACTAACATTCTTTTTCTTTCCGATATTGTAGAAGAATTAAAAGCAGCTGAAAAAGCAGGATTTCAAACCATGCAATTAGTTCGTCCGGGAACAAAATCAAATTGGAATCACACTGCCGTTGATTTTTCTGAAATAAAAATTATGCAATAAAAAACCGCTCATGAAATAAATCAGAGCGGCTTGAAAATATAAATCTTTACTATTAATTGTTTGTTGGTGCGCCTGAGTTGTTAACAGGTGTTCCTACTTCCGGAGCTGGACCTACTTCTCCTTTGATACGGATAACTTTATTTGGCTCATTTACCGCATTCGAAGTAATTGTAACACTCTTATTGATTGGACCAGGTCTTTTTGTGTCATATTTTACACGAATTGAACCTTTTGCTCCTGGTGCGATTGGCTCCTTCGGCCACTCAGGAACGGTACAACCACAAGAACCTTTCGCATTTGAAATAATCAAAGGCTCATCACCTGTGTTTTTAAATTCAAACGTACAATAAGGATCGCCGTCGTATTTGATGTTTCCATAATCATGTGTTTCTTTGCTGAATTCAATTTTAGCACCTTTTTCAATTTGTGCCGTTGCATCAACAGAAACTAAACTTGCTCCTAACAATAGAGCGAAAGAAAAGAGTAATTTTTTCATGGTTTTAAATTTTATATATCAAAGATACGTATCAAGTTTGATTCCAATTTTAATTTAACAGAACGTTAACAAAGAAAACTATTAGAATTTATCGCGTTTCAACCAACCTTTTTTGGTGAAATATATCATGAGCCCTAGTATAACAAACAACATAATTCCCCAAATGATAAAATACCCTGATTTCCATTTCAATTCGGGCATATAGTCGAAATTCATACCGTATACCCCAACAATAAATGTCAAAGGAATGAATAAGGAACTTACAACCGTTAACATTTTCATGATTTCATTCATGCGCTGACCTTGAGCGGCATAGAAAAGATTTGACATACCTTCCAATATTTGCTTGTTTGCATCAATTTCCTCTAATGCACTTAAACAAGAAGATTTCAAATTTGAAAAATAATAAAAGTTGGATCGGTCAAGTAAATCACTATCACTATGCTCTAATTGCATCGTGACATCTCGCATTGGTTGAACAATTTTTCTCAATTCGATTAAGCGTCTTTTCTCAATTTCTATTTCTTTGAATATGGATTTGTTCTCTGAAACATGTAATTTTTCATCAATTAAAGCGATATTGTCAGCTATTGTTTCTAAGACTTCAAAATAATTATCTATAATTGACTCAAGCATTCGAAACAATAAAAAATCGGTTCCTTTAGAACGGATTTTTCCCCTTCCCTTTTCAATGCGATCACGAACGTCCGTAAAATGATCAGATGACTTCTCTTGGAACGAGATTAAATAGTTTTTTCCTAAAATAAACGTTATTTGTTCCTGACTTAGTGATGAAACATCTGATTCGTCTGGCAAAGCGGATTTAACGCTAAAAAACATGTAATTTGGATATTCCTCAACCTTTGGTCTTCGAATGTTGTTGTAGATACCTTCAATTGATAATTTGTCAACTGCCAATTTAGAACAAATTTTTTCAATAGATTCCCGATCAGATAAGCTATGGAAATTCAACCAAGAAACATAATCTGAATCGATTTCTGATTCTACAAAATCATTCACAAAATGATTTGCTTCATCTTTTTCAACCGCGTAAAAACTTGAATTATATTTATAAAGTTGACATTCCGACATACGCTAATTTATTTTGATGAAGAATGGTTGATTGGTTTACCCATCGCACAAGAATCGCAGGATGTTTCCTTTTTAAAAAACTTTAGCCAACTAATTCGTAATAAATAAATTACAGCCATCGAAACTAAAATCCAAACGAATATTTCCTGAATCATAACGACATAAAGATACGAATTTTTCCTTTTTTAGCTCAACAGCTGGAAAGTAAGAAAAGATCCAAAATAAGCTAAAAAACCCATATAAAGCATTTGAATAAATGGCCATTTCCAAGATTGAGTCTCTCTTTTAACAACTGCCAACGTAGCCATACATTGCATTGCAAAAACATAAAAAATCATTAGTGAAACGCCACTAGCAAGACTGTAAACTTGAGCACCTTGGTCATTTTTTTCATTTCGCATTTTTTCAATAAGCTTGAGGTTCGATTCTGAATCATTATTGACAGCATAAATTGTCGCCAAT
>JBEIKF010000293.1:0-3157 GCA_040379905.1 Crocinitomicaceae bacterium | reverse complement strand
ATTCATTGGAAGTTGGATTAGGGTAAACAACCACATTTTCTAAATTAAAATCTTCAATACCGGCACTTCCGCCTTGTGTTATATTTACCGTGTAATCCTCTGTTTCTCCATATGTAGCAACAGCACATGGATCAATTGCCCCGTCTACTGAATATGAAATACGCACCCTCATTCTTACTGAACCTGTTATTGCCGATGTAGGAACAGTAAATGTAAATTGATTACTCCATCCGGCTGCAACCAATACATAGCCTACACGCTCAGCTGTTGAAAAAGTGAAATCGTTATTGTAATCAATCCATACAGCGATTTCATCGTTGGTATAAGCTTGGCCTATATTTGCACCTACTGCAGGTGTTACTGTCACTGTATATTGCATTCCCTTTGAAAGAGAAGTAGAGGTTGTTGTATAAGATGCATATCCACCTGTTGTACATGCCGTTGTATTATTAATCGTGTTCAGTGTAACATTTTGAACATATTCATCGCATGCATTTGATATTGATGGAGTGCAGGGTCCAGTTGCGGCAGCTACGATAATGTAGTTTGTTTTTACCTCAGCATCTGATCCTTGGGCATTAGAAGCAGTCAATGTAACTGAGTATTGTCCAACCGTGTTAAAAATAACTTGTGGATTTTGGGAACTTGCATTAGAGCCACCAGCATATGCCCATCCTGTTGCAGGTGAAATAGACCATGCCCATGATGTTGGAATCCCAGTTGTTTGATCGGTAAATGTTACGGTTGTTCCTGGAGTTACATTCGTTTGATTAGCAGTAAAATTGGCCACTGGGGCAACAGGTGTTGTTGGCGTACAAGGGTTACTTGAACCCGCTAAAGTTAAAACACCTGAGTTAGTTGGGTCTAACCATGGTTTAAGTTGTCTGTTTGTAGCGGTGCCGTTTGACGTCCAGTGGTAGGACATTTTCCCGTAAAAATCTGGAGATGTTTGCGCATTACAAAAAGAACTGCCACCTGTCAGGGTACCGATTATATATCCTTGACTATTGTTAAATAAAGGAGAACCTGATGAACCTCCTTCTGTTACTCCATAACCATTCGAATTGGATGTCCAAGAAAGTCTCCAATGAGACTGCAATCCATTTCCATTCCATCCTGCAGAAACAGTGCTTCCTGAAAACGTTGAAATTTTCTTAATATCTCCTGCTGGATGATGTATTCCCGTACCTCCAGTTGTTACTGTATTATTGGCATTCCAGCCATTCCAATAGGCATTGAAATTTGTTGATTTTAAAGTTGTTACAATTGTTGACTCATTTGATGCGGACCCCAATTTAACAAGAAGAAAGTCAGAACCGCTATCTCCGCCATTATCACCTGAATCTGCGATACGCAAACATCCTGTTATAATATTATCATCTAAAGTACCTGGAGCAGATGGATTTGTGCAATTTGGAGATTCATATCTAAAATAAAATTTCCATTGAGTCATGTTTGACGCACTAGCAGTGACTCCACAGTGCAAAGCAGTTAAAAAGTATGGTTTACAATCTTGTGCGGTGTTGTTAATCAAAGACCCCGTGCACCATCCGGATTGTCCACCCTCTACTACAAGAATTCGAGCAACACCTCTTTTCTCATCCTGCCAATTAGTTCCAACAGGAGAGCAATTGACATTTACCTCACACGATGCTGATTCGTTGATTTTTTCTTTTTTACCGTATCCTGTTGAGCGATAATTGTGCATCACTCTGTCAATAAGGATTTCGGATGGCTGGGTATAAGCAGGCTCGTGTAAAACAAGCACTAAATCATCTCCACGACACAAAGCGGCATTTTGCGTAAACATTTCTTGAACGTCCTCACGAGTCATTGTATTGTGGGTAATTCTCCCATCTAAATCAAGAATGTTAAGTGTCGTTCCACCATAAATTTTAAATGTTTCAAATAAAAAACTCAGTGCTTCTGCTTCGGGAGAAGAAACGCGTAACTTCCAAGTTCGACTTCCATCTGAATTAGTTGTCCATACGCCGGAATTTTCTGTTGTGATATTCGTAAATTGCGCAACTCCGATTCGGTATAAAACTCCTTGTTTTTCGCGAAGTTCATCTTCTTGATCCAGTTGTACTCTATTTACTTTTGGGAAAGTAACTTTTGGTATTCCTTCTAAGGATAAAGTAGTAGTAACCTGAGAATTGAAGCTAAAAGCTAGAAAAAGGGCAAAAAAAGCAGATAAAAGTTTTTTCATAGTTTAAGTTTTAGAGGAAACAAATTTATAAAAATATTCGAATTTTATGTGTGCTGGGATTCAAATAAAGATAATTATTTGTGAATCGAGTTTAATTTCCAAGTAACAACATCCCAATTGTAAAATAGATGAATAAGCCTGTTACATCATTCAATGTTGTGATAAACGGACCTGTAGCCAAGGCAGGATCTATTTTGTATCTATTTAGAATTAAAGGAATCAATGTTCCAATGGTAGCGGCAAAAACGATTACCGTAAATAAGGATATACTAACAACAAAACCGAATTCAGCGCTTTCGAAAACATATGCAATGCCAAAAATTAAACTTGCCAAAAGCAGACCATTAACCATCCCAACAGCTGATTCTTTCAGAAGTTTAGGTAAAATCATGCCGAAATCTTTGTCTCCACGTGCCAGCGACTGAACCACAATTGCGGAAGACTGAACGCCAACATTTCCACCTGTCGCTGTAATTAAGGGAATGAAAAAGGCGAGTGCAGGAATAGCAGTTATATTTCCTTCGAAACCTGAAATAACCTTAGCTCCTAAAATACCTCCAAGCATCCCGATTACTAGCCATGGTAAGCGCGCAGCTGAAATTCGCCAAATGCTTGCGCTTGAGTCCATTGGCTCAGATATACCAGTTGCCAATTGGAAGTCTTTATCCGCCTCTTCCTTGATGTAATCCACTACGTCGTCAAGCGTAATTCTTCCAACCAATTTATTTTGATAATCAACCACAGGTACAGATACTAAATCGTACTTTTCCATCACTTTGGAAACCTCCTCAGCGGAGTCACTTGTTTTTACAGAAATGATGTTTTTTGATTGAAATAAATCTTTAATCGTTGTTTTGCTGCTTGAAAACAAGAGTCGTTTTAAGGATAAAAACCCCACCAATTTTTTCGATTAGTTAACAAACAAAATATTTTAAACCTTTACTGGTT
>JBEIKF010000292.1:0-3163 GCA_040379905.1 Crocinitomicaceae bacterium | reverse complement strand
TGTTCAGGCGCAACTTTGAGACGTCCACTAACGTGTCGAGTGACAACTTGTTCAATGTATTCATCGTGGTTTCCGTCCTCGTTGTTCTTGTTGAAATCGTCGACAAGTAAATCATAACGAATGCCCGATCCAACAAAAGCTTTTTTAACTTTTGGATTAGCGTCAACTTTGCGATAAAGCTCAGTCAACGGTTTGTGCGAGGTATCTAAATTATTACAAATCACAGGGTGAATGCAGCTTGGAGATGTACATCTAGCGCAAATGGCTTCATCTTTCCCTTTCATTTTGTACATATTCGCAGATGGTCCGCCTAAATCCGAAATATAACCTCGAAATTCAGGGTGTTTGATAACCTCTTCAACTTCTGCTAAAATTGATTTCTCACTTCGAGAGGCGATGAATTTTCCTTGATGTGCGGAGATCGTACAAAAACTACAGCCACCAAAGCACCCACGATGCATATTGATGGAAAACTTGATCATATCGTAAGCCGGAATGGCACCACGCTTTTTGTATTTTGGATGAGGTAGTCGGGTATACGGTAAATCAAAGGATTTATCAATTTCCCCTTCCTCCATTGTTTTGTAAGGTGGATTGATTACCAATGTTTGATTTCCAACACCCTGAGTAATTCGGTTTGCTTCCCATTTGTTGGATTCAACTTCAACAATTTTAAAGTTAGCCGCGTATTTTATTTTGTCATTTAAACATTCTTCATGACTCGCCAATTCAACGGTTTCCCAATTTTTATTTTTTGGTAATTCTGAAGAATTTTCTTGAAGAAATGCAACTTGTTTTAAGGTTTTCGCTTGATTGAATGGAACACCTTTTTTAAGGAGTCGCAGTAATTCACGCAAGGGTTGTTCTCCCATACCATAAACCAACAAGTCCGCTTTGGAGTCAACCAAAATCGATGGCATCAATTCATCTTTCCAATAGTCGTAGTGTGTTACACGTCTCAGTGACGCTTCAATACCTCCCAGTAAAATGGGAACATCTGGAAATAAATCTTTTAAAATGTTGGAATAAACAATAGTCGCGTAATCTGGTCGGAATCCTGCTTGTCCTCCAGGCGTATATGCATCTGTAGATCGAAGTCGCTTATTGGCCGTGTAATGATTAACCATCGAGTCCATGCAACCAGCCGTTACACCAAAGAAAAGTCTTGGTTTTCCTAGTTTTTTGAAGTCGCGCAAATCATCTTTCCAGTTCGGTTGTGCTACAATTCCGATTCGTAGTCCTTCATCTTCGATAATTCTTCCTACAACAGCCGTTCCAAAGGCAGGATGATCCACATAAGCATCACCTGAAATTAGAATAACATCAAATTCTTCCCATCCTCTTTTCTCTGCATCTTTCAAGGACATGGGAAGCCAATCCGATAGCGGTCGTTCGTTATTCATGGAGTAAATTTAAGGAGAAAAGAGCAAATTGATTGAATGTAACGCGCATTAAAATTGTTCAAGCTAACATTCAAATTCGAATTAAGAAAAATATCTTTACATTGTTACTTTCTTATACTTTTAAATGATTCCGAAATTTTAGGTACGTCCAAAAAACTTTTATCGTATTCGGTGTATAAGATTCTTAAAATACAAATGTGTTTGTCGACAAGTATACATTTTTCATAAAACTTTGCATTGTTGAGTTGAGTTTGATCCAAAGCGCCCAAACCCTCGTCACCTTCTATTACAAACCATTTTTCACGCAATATTTCTTTCGAAATAAAGGAGAAATTTTTCTTGTGTTCTAGGAATATCGTGTCCAATTTTCCAGAAAAGTTATCTACTTCAACCCACAATTGAACATTTGATGTGGAATCCATAAACCACTGAATAATTCCACCACTTAATCTAGGTCCTAATTCAAAAGAGGAAGGTAAAAGAAGTGAGTATCCATCAGGCTTAGAATTAAATTTCTTCCATTTTGTTTGACAATAAGCGTTGGAAAAGAAACAAAGAAAAAACAGGATAGTAACTTGATTAGCAATTATTTTCAAAGCGAAAAGAAATTTAAAGTATTTAGAATTAATTTTTTTTATGAGAAATTAGAATAGTAACAAGTTCAGCTTCAACTAGATTACCATTATAATCTTTATCGTCTAAACGAATTCTTAATAATTCTGTTGGATTCGCAACGTTAAATGGAGCTTTATCAAGATAAACACCTGAAATTAATTTATTCTGAAGTCGTATGAATCCATTTGAAACTTTATCTCCATTGAATTCTTGAGGATTCATTGGTAAATGCTCAGTAATTATCAAAAATGGAAATTGATTCACATTTTTCAATACGCGTTGTATGTCCTTGTTACTTAAATGTTGAAGCACTTGACGAATAATGCAAAGATCGTATTTTGGTAATTCGCAATTTTCTTTAGCTGCATCCAGACAAACAAACTTTGTGGATTCATTTCCGTATTCTTGACTTAAATGTTCAATTAGTTCTGGAACGACATCCACACCGAGGTAATTTACATCAATGGAATTCAGTAACTTTTTTGACACTTCAAAATCACCACAACCAATTTCACAAATGGATTTTATGTTGAATTTTTTAATCGTTTCTACAAGGACTTCATTGTAAGAATCTATATGGCTAACATAAGTGCCTTCGCCTGAGAAAAAATCAGACTCTTGAGATTCTCCCCAGTACTTTTTTTTGTAAACGTTGGAAAAAATTTGTTCGTTTGATTTGAACCTGTTCCGAAAATCCGATAAAAGCCTTTTCAGTTTAATCATACTAAAGGTCGAATTTAATGCCTTGTGCGAGTGGAAGACTGTCGGTATAGTTGATCGTATTCGTTTGTCTTCGCATGTAAATTTTCCAAGAATCCGAACCTGATTCACGTCCACCACCTGTTTCTTTTTCTCCTCCAAAAGCACCGCCTATTTCCGCTCCCGAAGTTCCGATATTTACGTTCGCAATACCACAATCAGATCCTGCTTGTGATAAGAAAGCTTCCGATTCTTTCAAGTCATTCGTCATAATCGCCGATGAAAGTCCTTGTGGCACTCCGTTTTGATGAGCAATGGCATTGTGAATGTTTCCGCTATACTTAATTAAGTATAAAATTGGTGCGAATGTTTCGTGTTGAACTATTGCGAAGTGATTTTCGGCCTCAATAATGCAAGGTTTAACATAGCATCCTGATTCATATCCT
>JBEIKF010000291.1:0-3170 GCA_040379905.1 Crocinitomicaceae bacterium | reverse complement strand
GTAATGGTTAAAGGGCTTGCAAATTGGCCTGTTACTACACATGATCCGGGAGGTATAGGTGATGTTGATGCCAACGGATTAGGAACAGTTGTTCCAGCACTTTGACCCGATTGAACTCCTGAAATAGTCTCAAATGCCCAAAAACCTTGTGATTTATTAGCATTTACAGCAAGTGATTGATTTTTCACGAGAAAAGAAGTAATGTAATTATTGTAACCCACAAAACTCGCAATGGTTCCGGTTAAAGGTAAATTATTATAATAAAATTTAACATCATAATTTTGATAAGAAAGAGAAAGTCTTACCCATTCATAATTTCCAGTTGGGATATCCTTTAATGGAATTTCTAAGAAGATTTCACCTGGCTTTTTAACAATTGCTTTCGAGAAATCAATTGCAGTGCTTCCACCAAGTGAAGTTTCTGCTGCATGATACAATTTCACTCCACTGCCTAATGCCGTATAAGCATTTGGGGCTAATTCTAAATAGTGCGCTGAAATAGAATTAAATAGGGGATGTTGACCGGCATTACCCGCAGGAATAACAGTAGGAGTCCCTATATTTCCTAGTCTAACTTGAGTAGAATCAACAACTAATTTAACAATCAGTTTAGGTTCTTCTGGATTGACTTTATTTTTCTTGCAAGATATCACAAGAGCTAATAAAACAAATAAAAAACAATATAAAAATTTCATTATTTATGATTTTAAACAAATGTAAAAAACATAAATCAATTTACAATAATTCTACACCTGTCGCTTCCTTTCAATAGTGCTCCTTCTTTTAATTTTTTAAGCGTATTTGAAACAGATTTTGGATTTAAACAAGAATTAGAAAGAATGTATTCGTGTTATTGCATTTGAAATAAGAATAATTGAAAAGAATTATCACATATCTCCTCCCTCTGAACCGGGAAGTTTGGATTTATTCGACATTTCCAGTTTACCAAATTTATAGGATGCCGTGAGAAAGATACGACGGGTCAACCACTTAAATTCAGATTCTTGGTAAACTCCCGGACGATCCACCTCAAAATAAAATCCTTGCTTATTAAAAATATCAGTTATACGAGTTCCAACAGCTAATTTTCCTTGCATAAATTTCTTTTCAAAAGCCAAATCTATTGGACCTTGACGTTGTGCGATTCCTTGAACAGTAATTCGACGTCCGTTATATGTCACACTCAATTGAACACTTGCGGTTTTATCCCAAAATTCGATGGAGGTATTGTATTTGAAATTCATCACATAACCTTGTCTGTTTGGTAATTCAGCGAGATTCGTGATGTACCAAATGTAATTTCCGTTCCAAGAAAATGTATTTCGCCACCAAGTATAAGGTTTGTAAGTAACAACCAATTCTTGACCCAACGTTTTTGTTTCCGAAATGTTTTTAAACGTAACGGCCGAAGTCCCGTTTTCATAAAACTCTTTGAAACGCGTGATTACACCTTTGTTATGTCGATAATAGGCACTTGCCAAAACTGACCATTTCTTTTTATCCATCGAAAATGAAAAGTCATATGAATCAATATACTCCGGCTTCAAATACGGATTTCCTTTTCTTAAATTAAACGGATCGGCATAGGTCGTAAACGGATTCATATCCGCCGAACTGGCGCGCGTAATTCGTTTGCTGTAGCTCAAACCAATCTCTGTTTTCTCAGCCAAGGAATAACGAATGTGTGCTGAAGGAAAATAATTGAAATAATCATTAACAATGCGAAGCGTATCCGTCAACAAATTCGGGATTTGATAAGCTTGTTCCAATCGAATTCCTCCTTGGTATTTCAATTTACCGATTTGCTGACCAAAAATTCCGTAAACACTGTAAATCTGCTCGTCGTAACGGTAATTGAAATTCGCCAAAGTATCTTCAAACCATTCGTTGGTAATGCTATCCTGGGTTTCTGAAATGGGATTCACAGCTTGCTTAGCGATGATTGCTTTTGCTCCCGCTTCCATTCGAGCGTTTATTTTTGGAAAGGTATACGTGTAATCAAATTGGAGATTCGTAATGTTATTCTTTTCTTTGTTGAATAATTGTTGATTCAATTCCCTTTTATTATTCAAAGAGGAATCAGGATTGTAATAAATGTTTTGATAATATCCTTGAATCGATTCATTTCCAAATGATTGACTAAAATCAAACACGTAATTTCCACGATCATCTTTCAAGTCGTGACGAAAGTTCAAATTCACATCGTAGTTTTTCTGCTGCGTTGGATCATACGAAATTCGTCGCCATAGATCAGTTGATGTAACCGGATTGGTGTAAACATTACTCCATAAATCGCCAGTGCGATCCCTCCTACCTACATTTCCCGTAGCCGAAAAAGCCAACGTATTTCTTCCTTTCAAGAAAAAATCTGCACCCAAGCGAAAGGTATTACCAGCATTTAAATCTGTTCCCGTTCGATTTTGGTCAACCATTAAGCTTGATCCTGAATCAAATGTTTGCTGAATAAATGAGGTGTTATTTCTGTATCCATCCAAATAACGGTAGTTGTATATTCCATAAACATTTACCCAACCATTGCGGTAACTTAAAGATGCATTTCCTTCGGCTACATTCCCTCCTGTCAAATCGCCTGAACCAAGATTTACGGAAACTGATCCATTCAACCCTTTCAGTTTATTCTTTTTCAATACGATATTAATAATTCCAGAGGTACCATCTGGATTGTATTTTGCGGAGGGATTCGTCACGATTTCAATTCGCTCCACTGAACCAGCTGGAAGCGCATCCAATAAAGATTTTCCATTTCCTCCGGATAATGAACTGGGACGACCATCAATTAATATCGTTACGGTTCCTTCTCCTCGCAACATCACGTTTCCATCTTGGTCGACTTCAACCGAAGGCAAGCGATTTAAAATGTCATTGGCCGTTCCTCCTTTCACAGAAAGATCCTCAGCCACGTTGTAGATTTTTTTATCAATACCAGTTGTTAAAACGTCTGATTTACCAACTACTTTAACTCCTTCTAGCGCTACTTCCTTATTCGGGCTTAGTTTTATCGTTCCAGCATTGAATAATTTTGTTGTTAACGAAAACGTCACCGGAGAAATAAATTGCGTTTCAAATCCAGTTAAACTGATCTTTAATCCAAAAGTACCAAAGGCCAAATTCTCCAAATTAAATTTGCCATCTGGATCCGAATAAACTCC
>JBEIKF010000290.1:0-3174 GCA_040379905.1 Crocinitomicaceae bacterium | reverse complement strand
ATTGAAATTTCTTTGTATTCTCCTTCGATTATTTTTTTGTGGGGAGGTGAGTCTAAAAAGATATCCAGCACGTCAATACCAATCTCGTTTAATGTACGCCCATCAGTAAAATTCAATTGTATTATTTCCGAATTTGCCCCAACTTTACTCAAATTATTGACGTGCTCAAGACTATTTTTGGTCCCCATAAATTTACTGTGATTCCTACAAGATTGAACTTTAGAATTATTATAAATGAATTTAGGTTCTCCAATTTTAATTCTGTAGTTATTGATTTGCTTAAAAATTTCTTTTTCAATCTTGGAAGTCTCTTGAGAGATGAGGTAGTTTGGAATTAACAAGCAAAGCACAATTCCTATCTTTTTTAATATAAGTGTGAATCGGTACATTTTTTATTTTAAGGATTGAAATAACATTTAAAAAACGTATTTCGTATAAAAATGTAACGATAAAATTCAATAATTATTCCAGCAGAACTAGGAATTAAATTGACAAACGAATCATAAGTCTTTTACATTGAATTTTAGATGGAAAATTGAAATTCTAGAAACTACCAATCCCCACTAGCACCGCCACCACCAAAACTTCCACCGCCGAAGCCACCGAAACCTGCGCTACCTCCACCTCTAGAACCGCCAAAACCTCCGCCAAAACCACCAAATCCGCCAATAAAACCCCCGCTTCCGATGGTCATTCCTCCTCCGCGGCCGCCTCTTCGAATTAAGATGATGACAATAACAACAATTATGATCAAAGCTATGAGCCCTTCCAAAAATCCACCATCGTGTTTTTTAGCGTATGTTTTGTAATTATATTCTTTTTTGGCAAGACTAGAAATAACCTCAATCGTGGATTTTAGTCCGAGGTAGTAGTTCTTTTGCTTAAAATTCGGCGTAAACTCATTTTCAATGATCTCATTCGCAGTGATATCAGGAATTACCGCTTCCAAGCCGCGACCAACACCTATGCACACTTTTTTACCACCTTCGTCGTTTTTAACAGGCTTAATCAGTATTACAATTCCATTGTCTTCTTTTCCTTTTCCGATTCCCCATTCTTCGCCAATTTTTGCTGCGTAATCCCAAGGCTCCATACCGTTGAGGTTATCGACAATGATGACAGCAATCTCGTTTGATGTTTCTTTTTCAAACGTTTCCAGTTGACTTTCAATCAGTCGTTCTTCTTCTTCGTTTAAAAGTTTTTCAGATGAAAAATTATTATAAAGTCTTGGCGGATATTTTGGCTTTGGAAATTGAGCTAAGCAAGAAATCGAAATCAAGCATAACAAAACGATATGGAATAAACGTAACTTCATTCCATGGTGATTTCGTTGCTCAATTCATTTTTATCGTCAGATTTAACAGGAAAATATTGTTGCAGTTGTTTTCCAGCTTCCGTTACCGCATCGATTATACCTTGAGCGAATTCATTTCGTTTGAATCGGAAAATTAGTTCGTTTTTGGTGCTTTCCCAAAAGTCAGTTGGAACTACATTATTAATTCCTTCGTCGCCAATGATTGCCAATTTTCGATCAGAAAATGAGATGTAAATCAATACGCCGATTCTTTCGTGCGTTTCATACATTTTGAGTTTGTTAAAAACTGAAACGGCTTTTTCAAATGGATCCGAATCACATTTTTTGTCGATGTGAACCCGAATTTCACCCGATGTTTTAAGTTCAGCAAGTCGAATGCTTTCTTGAATTTCTTCTTTTTCGCTTGCCGTCAGCATCGTTTTTAGAATTTTACGTTTGGAGCATTTTCAGCGCCTGCAGCAGCTTTGAATCCTTCTTTTATAGGGAATTTCTCAGCATTCAGGAACATACTGGCAAAAAATCCACGAACGTGTGTGTTGTACTCTTTAACGGATTCGTTATACAGGTCACGTTCACGATTGATACGATTTTCAGTACCCTCTAATTGAACTTGCAAACCTTGAAAGTTTTCCGTTGAACGAATTTGAGGATAAGCCTCATAAGCCAAATTAATTGCGGTATTGATTTTTTTACCCAAAACTTCCAATTGCTCGGGATTTTTAGCGTTTGTGATCTCTTCGTTGATACCAACAATTCCTGCTCTTGCTTGCGTAACTTTTGTCAAGATTTCCTGTTCGTTTTTGGCTGCGCCTTTTACCGTTTCAACTAAGTTAGGAACTAAATCCGCTCGTCTTTGATAAGCAGATTGAACATTTCCCCATTTTTCGTTTACGATTTCTTGAAGTCGAACTGCCGAGTTATACAAATTATAGTAACCCAAGAAAACGATTAATAAAAGTCCCGCGATGGCGGCTAAAACAACATAGATAGGTTTCATTCTTAAATATTTAAAATCAAAGATATTGTGATTTATGAGTTGGTGCGTGTTCTTAACAAAATTTATTAATCAATGCTAAATTTGTTCAAGCTCTGTAAGAGCTGAATCGTCAAACATCGGGTGAAGCCCGTTGTTTGATCATACGCGCTACTAATCAAGTCCTGAAAGGAAGATATACTCAATCCTAAACGTATACTGTTCATCGAAATCATATTCAAGCTCTGAAAGAGCGTTATTCACCAACGTCGGATGAAGAACGACGTTGGAATACTCAATCATCTGCATAAGTCCTGAAAGGACGAAATTCTCAATCCCAAACATACCGTTCATCGAAATCATATCCGTGATTCCTCAAATGCGTTCGATACTCGTCTTTGAATGAAAGCTTCTTGTGATGAGCTTTTTGATTAGCAATATAATTCGAAACGATATTTACATCTGTTGACTTTACTGAAAAAGCTCCATAACCATCTTGCCAATAAAAATTTTGGTATTTACTTCCCTTGGTCTTTATCCATTTTGATGAATGTGCTTTTAGTTCACCTAATAATTTGACTAGTGAGATTTTTTTAGACAACATGCATAAAACGTGAACGTGATCAGTATAACCACCAACTGTTATAACTTGACATTCGAGGTTGTTGCAAGTCCCACCCAAGTATCCAAATAACTCAGATTCAATATCATCATCTATCATTGGAATTCGATGTTTTGTACTAAATACAATGTGAATATAGTTTTTTACGAGTGATTGTCCCATAATATATTTCGCCCCTTCAGGGCTTTTTAGTTTATTAGTCAATTACGATAGATTCTATCCATCGTTCTGTAAATATGGCACTTACAGGGCTAATTTGAAATT
>JBEIKF010000289.1:0-3200 GCA_040379905.1 Crocinitomicaceae bacterium | reverse complement strand
TGCCACTCGAAATCTGTGCGAAATTTTCTAGTTGCACTCCTGTTTCCGAAAGCATTTGATCAAATTGATATACCTTGCCATTCGCTAATGTTAGGTAAAGGAAATTATCCTTCTCAGTTAGGTCTACAAAATCAGAAGTTTCATTTAAAATTCCTTTCATATTTTCGACTCGTTGGATAATTTTATCATTTACGATATCGATTAGGAGAATGGTGGAACGATATTCATCTAAAACCCAGATTAAGTTTGGACGATTTGATGTCGCAATCAACTTCGCGTTTTTCACATCAAACTCATCGAAATATTTGCAATTCCCATTCAATGACAGCGTATTATCCATGAAACAAACGCTTTGTTGTTCTTCTGAAAACAGAACCAATTTCAGTGCATTTATAGGTTCAATCTCACTAATTGCCCCTAATGATTTTATACTTTGAGCATACGTCTGTTTGCCACTTGAATCCAATTTTGAAATGGAATTATTCTGAACCACGTATAAATTTCCAAGATTATCGACATTCCAAATATCAATTGGTTTTTGAAAGACATATTCCTTTAGTTTAACCAATCTAGCTGAATCAGTCTGCGAATAGGATGCGTTGATGCATGTAACTAAAATAAAAGCGAAGAAAAAAGTTCTTTTCACAATTGAAATTTAATCATTGTTTAGCAGAATTTGTTCCAAAATCTCACGATTATTTAATAATCGAGGAACTTTATGCTGGCCGCCTAACTTATTCTTAGACTTCAACCAACGATGAAAGGTTCCTGTTTTTACGAAATGATACCTTGGGAAATCAATATTCAAATTCTGATAACGCTTAACGTCATAATCAGAATTAAATTTTTTTAGTGCTTCGTCTAATACAACTTTAAAATTTTCAACGTTTTCAGGTTCTTTGGTAAATTCAATTATCCACTCGTGTCCTCCATTCGAATTCTGTAAATTGAAGTATGGTGCAACGGTGTATTCAACGATGGCCGAATTTGTTTTAGAACATGCTTCAGAAATAGCCTTCTCGGTGTGGTCTACTATCATTTTTTCACCGAATCCATTAATGAAATGTGAGGTTCTTCCTGTAACACGGAACCTAAAGGGTTGGATGGATGAAAAACGAATCGTATCGCCTATTATGTAGCGCCAAAGACCAGCGGAAGTTGAAATTACCAACGCATAATCAACATCTGTTTTAACTTCTTCCAAAGAAACAGTAGTTTTCGAATTGATTCCATCGAAATCTGTCATTGGAATAAATTCGTAAAAAACCTCTGAATTTGTCAATAATAATAAATCCTTAGAATGAAGTTGATCTTGCAAACCGAAATATCCTTCCGAAGAATTATAAGACTCGACATAATTCATTTCGGAATTTCCAATCAACGCATCGAATTGCTGTTGATATGGCCCGAAGTTCATTCCCCCATGAATGTACAATTCGAGATTCGGCCAAACTTCAGAAATTGTTTTTTTACCAGAAATTTCCAAAACCCGCTTTAACAGAAGCAAAGTCCAACTGGGAACGCCTGCTAGTATGCAAATATTTTCCTGAATTGTAGCCCTTGCCATTTCATTAAGTTTCTTTTCCCAATCCGATTGCAAAGCGATTTCCTTTTTTGGAGCTCTTCTCCACTCCGTCCACCAAGGTAAATTATTGACAATGATTGCGGACAAATCTCCAACGAAAATTCCATTTTCTTTTGTCTGTGTTTCCCCACTACCTCCAACTATGAGATGCTTAGCATTGAATAGCTCCCTATTTGGTAAATTGGAATAGTACTGTGCCAATAAATCCTTACCACCCGCATAATGATTATTGAAAAGTGAATTAGAAGTAACAGGTAAAATTTTAACTCGATCTGCCGTAGTTCCAGAAGATTTGGCAAACCAATTCGTTTTTCCTGGCCAAAGCAGATTTTCTTCCCCATCAATACTTCGATCTATGAGATGTTTTAGTGTCCCGTATTCTTGAAGTGGGACAATATTTGAATAATCTGCGTATGAAGAAATTGAATTAAATTGATTTTTATAACCAAATTCTGTCGTCTTTCCTTCAGAAATTAAATACTTGAAAACGGAAAGTTGAGATGCGAAAGGATTATCTCTACATTCATTTATTCGAGCCATACGTTTACCTATCAAACATGAAAAAATCGAGTTGAATGGCATGGCTCAAGATTTTTAAATAATTATCCCCAAATAAGAATCGACGTAATAATGGCAATCAACGCGATGGTGTACATTGTTCCCAAAGCTACTGTTGAATCATCAAAATAACTGCGATTTTCTGAATCATTTGAATGTGAAGACATAATTTTTTATTTTTTATCAAAATTAGAAAATGTTTCTAAATGGAAATGTAAGAAACAAAAAAAATAAAAAAAATCCCGATTGATTGCAACCGGGATTTATCATAAAATTAAAAATTCTATTAATCTCTACTTCCGAACAATCGCAAAATAGTCATGAAAAGGTTTACAAATGTAATGTATAAACTCAATCCTCCGAAAATCTCCATTTTCATTTTGATAGAAGGATCCATTTCAACGTTGTGAGCCAAGTTCTTTAATTCTTGCATTTTATACGCAACTAATCCAGTGAATACAAACACACAGATATAAGTAATCATTTTATCCATTCCTGGACTTTGAACGAACATATTTACTACGCTCGCTAATATTACTCCAAACAAAGCCATGTACAATAAACTTCCGAATTTAGTCAAGTCTGTTTTAGTCGTGTAACCAAGAACGGCCATTAAGGCAAAAACGCCTGCTGAAACAAAGAATGAAGTATAAATCGATGCCGAAGAGTAAACAATAAAAATAGAAGATAAGCTTAATCCCATTAAAGCAGAATAAGCAATAAATAGCCCCAACATCAACTTTGTTGAAATACGTTCAAAACCAAGACTCATCGCAAATACAATTGCAAGAGGCGCAAATGCTGAAACCCAGAAAAATATTGAATGAGAGCCTGTCTCCGGATTAACAAAAAGTGAATAAAAATATGCATCGTTGGTTCCAACGAGATAAGCCAAAATACCCGAAATCCCTAATGCTGCGAACATATACGAATATACATTCTTGATAAAGTCTACCGCAACGTCTTTTGAAACGCTTGGTTGGTTGGTGTTAAAATAGTTATCCATGTCTTAATGTAGTTTTGCTTGAACTAAATTAATAAATTCTTTTCTTGTAGC
>JBEIKF010000288.1:0-3201 GCA_040379905.1 Crocinitomicaceae bacterium | reverse complement strand
TCTCCATTGAAAAGAGGTTTACGCAAGAGTACTCTATCTCCCCATAAATCTTTATCATATCGAATCGATTTTAAATTCCCCTCCCCTCTTTCATTCATAATTCCTAAAAAATTAGGGCTTAACATTTGAAGTTGTAAATTACAATTTGGACACTCCCAATAACCCATTTTTCGGTTTTCGTAAAATGTATGTTCTTGATTATTCTGAATGCACTGTGGGCAAGTTCCATCTGATGTAAGCTCGTTATTCATTTCTTTAGTTTTAGATTCAGCTAAAGATAATTCTTTTTCTGAAATTTTTTCAGACGCCTTTTCCGTTAATTTCTGTCAATACTTTTCACATCCAACAGATATTCCTTAATTTTATTCATGCGAATTTTCGTTTGTGTGTTTTTGTCTTGCCTTTTATTCGCTTGCGCTGATATGGAGAAATCAGATCAGCTAAAACGAGTGAATATCCTGCTTGAAAATGTTGACTCGCTATTGATTGTCTTGAATCAGATTAATGAACCCCAATTATCTCGGGAAATAGAAGAGAATAACAAGTTGCTTTCAGATCTAACAATGCGCGCGTCCGATGATACGTTAGTGGAAAAAGAGGCTAGGTTGGTGGATAAATACGCAAATTGCATTTCGAAACTTTCCTCTTTGAAAATCAGGATGGAAAATTTAAAAAGCGCACTTGATGAACAAAAAAGTACAATCGGGAACTTGGAGAAAGACATTGAAAACGTCGCTGGGAAACGTGATTTGTATGATGAAAATTTAAACTTTGAAGAAAAAAAGTTTAACCTGATTGAAAAAGAGATAAATTCAATTAAAACAAAAAAGATTGATTTTTTAGATAAAATCGCAAATTTTAAAATAAAATCACGAGAATTAATTCAAGATTTGAATCAAAACAAATAACACAATGAAACCATTCGTATTTATTTCATTATGCATCCTATTCATTTCTTCTTGCCAATCATCTGGGAAGAAAAAACAAATTGAACAATTGACGAAGATGATTGAACAAAGTGATTCTTTAAACCGCGTTTTCACAAAGAACAAAATGGATTCTGTTGTAGAATACCAATTGGCCGCAAACTCCTGCATGATTCGTTTGAAAAACAACTACAAACCAACTAACGTTGATATGGAATTTGGAGGAAAGGTTAATGAATTTAAAAAGCTGCAAAGGTTATTTAAAAAAAAACATAATCATAAAACATTGTCTGACGAAGCAAACGTAATTTCAAATTCCATTCGTGAAGAAAAGCAAGCTTTGTATAACCTCAAAATGGATATCGAAAGCGGATATGGAAATAAGGAAAAGTACGATGAATTTATTACATTTGAGCAAAGCAAAGTAACTACCATTAAAGTGCTTTTGGATCAATATTTAATTAGAAAAAAGAAAGACTTGCCCCGCTTCCGAAAATCATTGAAAGAACTGAATGACTTTATGGATAAGTGGGAAAAAGAAAACATGCCGAAAAAGAACTAATGCGATTAATCATCTTTTTATTTTCTCTTTTTAGCTTAACTGCCGCATGGTCGCAGACTGAAACTGATATTCAATTGGCACAACATTATTACGCGTCAGGAGAGTTGGATAAAGCACTTCCCTATTACGAGAAAATTTATAATTCTAGCCCAACAAAAGTATATTTCAACCGCTATTTCGAGTGTTTGGTCGCGACTAAAGATTATAAGTCTGCAGAAAAGCTCTTGAAAAAACAAATCAATCAAAATCGGTCTGACTATGATATGAAAGTCATGTTAGCGCAATTCTACGAAGATATTGGTGAAGCGGAAAAAGCGGAAAAAAGCTACAAGGAAATCATTGATAACCTGCCAGAAAACCCTTCACAAATCATCAATATTTATCAAACATTAGCATCCAAACAAAAGTTTGAAATGGCGAAAACGGTTTTGGATAAAGGAAAGAAGCAAGCTAGGTATTACCCCTTTAATTTTCAATACGCCGATCTCTATGCTCAAATGGGAAAGAAAAAGGAAATGATTGCTGAGTACCTCGATTATTTAGAACAGCAACCTACTACCATTGAATCGATTGAAGCTTCATTGGCTGCGAGATTGGACTTGAGTGCCAGTGAAAATGCAGATTACATGCTCTTGAAAGAACAGCTTTTGACAAAAAGTCAAAAAATGAATGCATCCGTGGTTTTCTCGGAGCTTCTCATTTGGATGTACACGCAAAGTAAAAATTTCGACGGAGCTTATACACAAGTCGTTGCTATTGATAAACGTTTTAAAGGAGACGGTTATCGTGTGTTTGAATTGGGTGAAATTTGCGTAGAAAACAAAAATTATCAAGTGGCAAGAAAGTGTTTCAATTACGTAATAAGCCTTGGTGAGAATTCTGAAAACTATATTCTAGCATACAAAGGATTGCTTAACACCCACTTTCTTCAAATTACGACCAATCGGAATTTCTCGAAGCAAGAAATTGACACAACCGTCATAACCTATGAACAAGCGTTAAATAAATTAGGTAAATCAAGACTTACACTTCCTGTCGTTTTGGAATACACCACAATTTTAGCTTTCTATGCCGATCAATCGGATAAAGCTCAAGAAGAATTGAAGTCCGCAATGAATTTTAGTGGTCTCACGGATGTTCAAAAAGCACAAATCAAAATGCAACTTGCAGATATCAACGTATTGAGTGGAGACATTTGGGAGGCCTCCATATTATATATGCAAATCGATAATGACTTTAAATTCGAGTCAATTGGTCAAGAAGCCAAATTTAAAAATGCCAAAGTTTTCTATTACGATGGTGAATTCGACTATGCACAAGCTCAATTGAATGTTTTAAAGGAATCAACATCCAAACTCATTGCTAACGATGCGATGCAGTTATCTGTAATGATTACCGATAATTACGGATTAGATAGTAATTTTCAAGTAATGTCGTGGTTCGCAAATGCGGATTTATTGATTGAACAACATAAATATGACGAAGCGTTCAAATTGTATGATAGCATTCAAATCAACTTTCCCTACCATTCTCTTGCCGATGAAATTCTTTTCAAAAAAGGCAAAGCGATGGAAATGCGAGGTGAATGGCAAAAAGCGTTGGATTACTACGAGGACCTTTTGAAGTTTCACGGTCAAGACATCTTAGCTGATGACGCCTTATTTCGTTCTGGTGATATTCAAGAAAACAATTTCTCAAATAAAGAAAAAGCCC
>JBEIKF010000287.1:0-3218 GCA_040379905.1 Crocinitomicaceae bacterium | reverse complement strand
GTGGGGACGCCGCGAATGAAATTCGCAACAATGATTTTAACAAAATGAAATTGGGGACATATGTCACGGGAAACAATATTGACTTCATCCCTGTAGTTGATTTAGAGCCGGATACAATATCTGATCAATCAGGACTTCAGCTGTTGTGTAATACCTATACCAATGGTCGAATTGATATTTTTCGTGATCGCAACACCAGCATGCGATGGGTCCAGGGTGGAAATCAAGGCACAGAAATAATTAGCGCGAATACAAGCATCATTCCAGCTGGAAATAGATTTAGTGCAGACTATTGTTCTGAAATCGCGCAAGATTTTGTTAGTGACCCGGATAATACATATCACATTGATTATTGGTGTCACAATGATGAAAATACAATGCCTGACTGCGATGTGATTAGTAATATCAACGGAATACACCTATTAACATCTGCATCCATGACATCTTATGAAAATTATTCTGAAACAGACTGCCCAAATCATTTTTCGATTGGAGGATATAGCCCAGGGCCAGGTATTATTGCTGCAACAGAAACGCAAATTGCCGGAATCAATAATGAGTTGAATCTTGCAAAAGTATCTTATAAAATGATTGTCGACAAAAACGAGACTCTTAATACAATTGAAGTGTTAAATGAATCTTTTCCTCATGAAAGTCAATTCTACCGCAATTTGCTTATGCAGCGTTTTCCTTTAAGCGATGAAGTGCTTCATCAGGTAATCGTTAATTCTAGTCGACTTAATCCTTGGCACATGACAGAGGTTTTTCTTGCAAATAGTCCGCTGAAGAAAGAAGTCCTTGTTGAAATTCAAAATGCTAACATTCTGAACGAATTCTTTTTGGCATTCTTATATCAAGCTGATTCAGGAGCTAGTCTACGTACCTTGTTAGAAATGAATATTACTGGTTTGGCTACAAGGCGGGATCAATTGATACAAAAGCTTGCCCACGAGGGAATGAATTACTATACTGACCCAGAATTGGAAATTGACCAAGTTATTTATCATAGTCCTTATCTCGCTCAAATTGAAAATCATCCAAGCTTGGTTCATACGCGTGAGCGTGCGATGTATCTCTCAGCAAATGGTGATTACAATGGTGCATTTGCTTTAATTTCAGAGCAACCGCTTCTGTCAAGTTTAAAAGATATTCTAACCATTGAAAACGACCTTTCAGGTGACTGGAACCTAGCTGATTCAGCTCAATTAGCAGTACTTAATAGCATTGCAGAAATTGGTTCTGATCTATCTTCCGGGGTTGCCAAGGGTATATTAAATGACTTAGGAGAAACCTTGATTGAG
Source organism: Crocinitomicaceae bacterium (assembly GCA_040379905.1). GTDB lineage: Bacteria > Bacteroidota > Bacteroidia > Flavobacteriales_D > Crocinitomicaceae > UBA952. The sequence goes on along the minus strand of JBEIKF010000287.1, from coordinate 1,917 downwards.
CCAGAACCAAATTTTCTCTTGCAAGAAAGGGCGCTAAAGATAAATAACGGTTCAAATAATAATCATGTTTCACTTTTAGGTGTAAATCCTAATCCAGCTCAAGAGAAAACCTGGATTTGTTACCCCACAGAAGCTGAATACAATACCGAAATTCAAATATTCGATCTTGAAGGTAGATTAATACAAATTTTAAAACCTAATTCCAACGGCTTATCTGAGCTCTCGGTCGAAAACTATAAATCTGGAGTTTATGTCTTACAATTAATTGCTTATCAAAAAATATTGGAAACCATAAAATTGGTTGTGATTAATTAAAAAGTAAATTTAATTCCATGATTAAAAAAAATGTTTGCAGTACATTTTGGGAGATTAAAATTGCCATCACCTGCATTTTTTGCCTGTTTCAAACTTTAACTTTTTCCCAACCAACTTTCAATCAAGCGCATCCAGTGAGTTGCCAATGGCCGCCCTATGGTTATTATGCTAATGGTTATCTTGAAAACATTTTTGTTGTGGATACTACACCTGATTTTTACGATGGATATCAAATATTTGGGGTGGGAAATCTATGCAATCCATATGCAGTAGATAATTACCGAAGAGCTTTCAGCTGTAAGTGGAACAATTCTGGAGAAATAATGTTTTGGCATCGCTATGATAGTGATACTATTGATTTGGATGAGACTTGGTTTAATTATTATTCGCCATCTCGCGGAGGAATGTGCTTAAATCACTTGAATGAAATAGTTAGTGTATTTACAACAAGCGTCGACTTTGGAGTTGTTGCTGAAGAGACAAATTACTTAGTGGGGATAGATAAATTCGGTTATTTGCTTTGGAAATATGTTTTAGATCAGAGCTCTGATAGGTTTGGATTTAGTAAAATAATTGAAAATATTGAGGATACAACTTACATGTCAGTTGGTTGGTTTCACGATTCTGTTGCTGTTTCAACAAATCAAACTGCCAGTGGTTCATTAATGAAAATTGATCAGTTAGGTAATATGCTTTGGCACAAAGAATATAATGATGTGCAGAGTATTTCAAATATTACTAAGTCTAGTGACAACGGCTACTGGATGACTGGTTTTACTCCTTTTTTGGGTGATTGTGGTGATGGGTGGTTCATTGATTATGATTTTGTAGTATTAAAAGTTGATAGTAATGGTAATGAGGAAGGACGGCTGGTTTTTGGCGGTCAATGCGGAAGAGAATCTGCTCAAGTATTCGAAAGATCAAATGGAGAAATATTATTATTAGGCAGATTAACGAATGAAGAATATGTTAACAATCAGCCATTTATGGGGTATATGTTTTCCACAATTATTCAGCAAACGGAAAATGTCAGTTTAATAGAAGTCGGACCTCAAAAACATTATTCACAAACTCGTCAGAGCGTTTTTAATTTGGCTTTAAGTTCGAGCGATGATGGTTATTTAATAGTGTCAGACAATGATATAATTATTTACCCAGATCAATTGCCGATTTTTAAGCAACGAGTGGGTGCAATTTTAAAAATTAATTCGGATAGAGATAGTGTTTGGTCGCATCACTATACGTATTATAATTCTCCACCACCCAATCAAAGTTATCCTGCCGCAGAACATTACATATCGGATGCTAAACTGACTCCAGACGGGGGTGTTGTCTGTTGCGGTTATATCAACCAAGGAACAAATGACCCTGACCCTATGTTGGCTACCCCATGGGTCTTCAAAGTAGACTCCATGGGGTGCCTAGAACCGGGTTGCCAATACGTGAACGTTGAAGAAATTGTAGTTGGTTTAGAAAACACAATAACTGTTTTTCCGAATCCGGCAAACGATGTTATGAATCTCACATTCACATTTCCAGAAAACTACGTTCCGAACAATCAGAATGAAATTGTAATCATAGACATGCAAGGCAGAGAAGTCT
>JBEIKF010000286.1:0-3234 GCA_040379905.1 Crocinitomicaceae bacterium | reverse complement strand
GAAAAAAATCGTTTTGCATCCACACCATTTACAAATGTATTAATTGATAGTACTTTTCAACCACAGCCAGGTTGGAATACCCATTATTTTACAACCCCCTTCTTTTGGGATGGTGTTTCTAACATTGTTTTAAATCTGTGCACTTATAACTCTTTTTATGAATGTAATTCTATTCATTCGCAAAGCACCACAAACTTCAATTCGGCGACAATTGCTTTAAATTATCCAGGGTCAGCATGCGGATTCAGTGGAGGAAGCAATGCCCAACAGCGTCCCAATATTCGCTTTAACTCATCTATTATTGGAACTGGCACCATTCAGAATGGTTATTATGACTATCCTTCCGCATACAGTAACTGGTACGAAGGTGCTCGCCAACAATACCTTTATTCGGCAAGTGAGTTGATATCAGCAGGGCTTTCTCCTGGAAATATTGATTCGCTATCATTTGACGTAATCGCAACTTGTCCGACAAGCTTACAATTTATTGAATTAAGCATGTCAAATACCGGGATTAATTCATTATCACCGAATTTTGTTCCTGCAACAGGAAATTTTTATCACACCAATTTTAAAATTAGTTCTACAGGCGAAACAATTAAACTGTATAATCCATCCGGAACAGTGGTTAGTGCTTTAAATGTTAATTGTGGCCCAGGATACGACATAAGTATAGGACATTTTTTAGATGCCTCAGGAGCACTTAAACGATTTAGTTCTCCAACACCTGGTGTCAGTAACAACAACTCCATTCCTTCTGATGGCTACGCTGCTGCTCCTGTTTTTTCAATAACTAGTGGGTTTTACACAAGTCCAATTTCAGTGTCAATTGCAGACCCAAACAATCCCACAGCCACAATTTATTACACGCTTGACGGAAGTGATCCAAATGAAAATTCAACTCTATGGAACGGAACTCCGATTTATATTTTTCAATCAAAAATTCTCCGAGCAAGATCGTATGTGAATGGATTGATTCCTAGTACAATAACTTCCGCTAGCTATTTATTCAACGTTCACCATACTACACCGATTATTTCAGTAATCAGTGACCCACAAAACTTATTCGGACCCACAGGAATGTTTGATAATCCTTCACTCGATTTATTGAAGAATGCATCCATTGATTATTTTGACTCTACGCTTAATCACAATCTTCTTTTTTCTCGAAGGGCAGGAATCATTATGGACGGTGGTTGGGGAGCAAGAGGTAAACCTCAAAGGCCGTTTCGAATTAAATTTAATGATGGTGTTTTGGGACAAGGTCCTGTTACGGGTAATATCATTCCAGATCGAACCAATCGAACAGTTTATAGTGATTTTTATCTGAGAAATGGAAGTAACCTCAACTTAATTTTACCTCACAAGGATGGTGTTCAAGGAAGAATGATGGGAGAAGGCACATACAATTACTACTCGGCATCTCGACCGGCAACGGTTTATGTGAATGGCAATTACTGGGGTCTATATGATTTGAGAGAAAAGTTCAATACAGAAATGTTTGAAATTTATGATGGGGCAAGTGAAAATACAATTGAGATTCTCGGTTCGAGCGCTCAGTATGGCTTTCAATTGAGAGCGATAGAGGGTAATGTCCAAAATTTCTATGATTCATATACCAATTTTATGCAGGTTAATCCTGCTGATACGGGATATTGGAACCAGGCGGATCAATATTTTGACCTCAACTATTTAAATGATTACTGGATTGGTGAAATTTGGATGAATAATGTAGATTGGAATCTTAATTACAACAACTTAAAACTTTATCGTTCCGATGCTACGAACTATCGCTGGCGCTACTGTTTGATGGATCTAGAATACGGGCTACTTCCCAATGATTACAGCACCATCCTGGGATCAAACGAATTAAATTGCACATACAATCATTTAGGTGGGATTCTCAATTGGCCAGCATCTGATCCAAATAATCCACACGTTAACATTTGGATGCATAGTTTACAAAATAATCGATTCAAAAATTATTTTATCAATCGCTTTGCCGATCAAATGAATATAGTTTATCTGCCTTCACGACTTTTGGAATTAGAAAATGATATGTTCAACCGTACAGTTAGTGAAATGGCAAACGAATATGCGAGATGGGGAGATCCAAATAATGTTCAGGCTCAAGTAGATGCATTTTATCAATATCATCTAATTTTCTCGGAGGATTTACTTTGTCGACCTGAAAATATGCGCAATCATATTCAAAGTAGCTTTAGCCTTCCACAGCAAGTTAGCGTTAATTTAGACGTTTATCCATCAAACGCAGGAAAAATAGAAATCAGCACCATAACTCCGAATTCATATCCCTGGAATGGGATTTATTTCGATGGGGTTCCAATTCAATTAGAGGCTCAAGCAGAACCAGGTTATCAATTTTCACATTGGGAGGCAAACGATCTTATTTCAGATACGACAAGTGCGATTTTTCTAGATACATTAAACACAAATTCGGTAAATTTTATCGCGCATTTTATTTCAACTGTTGACCTTGTTGAAATTCCTAATAGTTCTATTCTAATATACCCTAATCCAACGAAAGATATACTTCATATTACAGGGTTGTCTGAAAATATCGATAGCGAAATAAAGGTTTTTAATCCGCTTGGTCAATTGGTCTATTCAGGTATAACAGCAAACGAAATCAATGTTGGAAATTTGGCCAAAGGTTGGTACATCTTAACCATTGAAGACCGAGGAATTACTTATAAAACGAAATTCATCAAAGAGTGATCAAAAGCCCTAAATAAATATGACATGAAATACTTGCTCATTTTTCTTTTGTTTTCCTCTTATATTTCAGCCCAAGAGATTTGCAATAATGGATTGGACGATGATAACGATGGTTTGGTAGACCTTAACGATAATATAGATTGCACATGCAATGGCATCAACTCGATGAATCCTGGGAACAATTTTATACCTAACCCATCTTTTGAAGAATATAGTTGTCTACCAAGCGACTTTACACAATTAGCGCTCGGATCTGATGGTATTTTTTGCGTTAGCAACTGGCAAGCAGGAACATGGGGTTCATCGGATTATTTCATTAATACACCTGGTTCTTTTTGGCCAAACATACCAACGCCACTACCCAATGGACAAGCTGCTGCAGGGTTTTTCATTCTAAATTATCCGGATGTGCCTGGTTTTGATGGGAACATTGATGACGGAATTTATTTAGAATACTTGAAAACCTGTTTGACACAACCCTTACAACCTGGAAAT
>JBEIKF010000285.1:0-3239 GCA_040379905.1 Crocinitomicaceae bacterium | reverse complement strand
GCCATCTTTCATCAGAACGTTGGAAAGATAATATCCTCCGATAAGCGTCCCAAAAATTGGAGTATATGTCAGAAAGTAATGGATATAATTTGACATAATTAACGTTTTAAAGTGCAGTTTTTCATTTATTTGATGCCGTTGTGTTTTCATTGCAAAATTCAATTCAATTTCAAGTATTTTAGTTATCGATTTCCATTGAAGATTTATATTATTCTCATTTTCAATTTCTTCGAATACAAACTTAAGTCTCCTGTAATCGAATGATGGGAAGTAGGTGGTTGTTGAAATCTCTCAAAAAAAGTTAAAAAACCTTGTTTAATCGAACAAAAACAAGGATATTTTGTATTCAGGAATTTTTACGAATTTCTTCCAAAAACGTAGTTAATTCTTAGAAATAAGTAGTTCTACTTATTCCAAAAACAGAATTTGTTGATAACCTTTTTGGCGATGCCATTCTTTTAGGAAAATGAAAAAGAAATGACTTATTCTATTAGTACGCAAGATAGATCTGAGTCGTATCAAAAGGAGTTGTAACAGCTTCCTTTATACCTGTGTTATTCGTTCCAATTACTTGATATAAAATTGAATAGGTTGAATTCCCTTTATTTATACAATAAATCGCTGTGTCAATGGCTCCATAAAAACTTTGTTCCGTAATTGGACAACATTCCGCACATCCATCCAGCCCTTGTTGCTTTGTATAAATCAGTTGGTCCCCAGCATTTGGCGAATTATTCAATAAACGAATTTCTACCCAGGATTTCGCCGCGGTTCCGTAATTTCGAATGTTTTCATTTTTTACACTGAGAGATGAATAGTATATCAAACTTTCTATTGGGAAATACAGGTTTTTATTAACTCGAAGAATGTACTTCTCAATTTGTTCTCTCGGAAACGTAAAACTATATGAACCGTCGTTTCCTAAGGTTTTTGATTCAACTAAAATTTCATTGTTAGAGGCGACGGGAACTTTATATAATTCGATCGTAGCACCGGATAATCCCGTATTGAATGTTTCATATGTTATGATTCCCTTGATGGTGAAAGTACCTGCTCCTTTTTTGCATCCGAAGAAGCTTGAAGCAATCAGAATTAAAATGAAAATTCGATTTCTCATTTTATCAGTTTGTTAAAATAATTGAGCTTTTCGCTTGGAACAAAGAAGTAATCACCTTCCTCTTGCTGGGCTCCTTCTTCTTGCACAAACTTGAAATTTGAAACCCCAAATTGTAAATAATCAATTTCCTTGAATATTGTCAATAATTGCTCCTTGTTTTGCTCTGATATTTCCAATTGAACCAATGGGCGCTTTTCTTCCAAAATTGACTTAAGTTCTTCAAAAACAATTCCTTCGTAACCCTCAATGTCACATTTTATGTAATCGATTTTTGGAATTCCTCCAATGAACTCTTTGGCCTTTACAATTTTTACTTCTTGCGTTTTGTTGTTATTTTTCTCTTCTTCCGAGGATGCTATATGAGGCAATCCTGTACGAATAAATCCATCCGATTCTGGCATCACCATCGTAATGATTCCATCTTCTTTACCAAGGGCTACATTGTGTATTTCAACGTTTTTTTTATTTCCTAAAAAATGCGTCAATACATTAAAAAAAGCAGGTACAGGCTCAATGGCGATCACTTTTCCTTGCTTTGCTAATCGAGAAAAATTCTTTGCGAAATAGCCTAAATTCGCTCCAATGTCAACGACCACATAATCTTCTTGAATAATGTTCCGGATTAAGTAATGATATTTGAATCGCTTGTCTCCACGAAGTAATCGAAGATCGTACATGACATAAAACACGAAATGCAGAGTTTGCAAATACGCTTTTTGACTCAGAATTCTAGCTAAAATTTTTTTGATGAACTTCATTTCCAAAACGAAATTACGTTTTTCGTAGCGAAGTGAAATAATTTTAACGAAAATAGGTGCATTTTGAGACTAAGAATCTTAATTTTAAACCATGAATAAGTTCATTTTAGTAGGATCACTTCTTTTGTTTAATTGTCTTTTCCTTAATGCTCAATTGGATTTGAAAGAAATCATGAAGGGAAATGATTTTGTCGGTTATTTACCCGAATATCAGCGTTGGAATTACGATGGAACCAAATTTTATTTTCAAGCCAATGAGGAGAAATTACCTGGCTACTCGACTTATCAATTCGATTTATTAAAAAAAGAAAAAAAGAAATTAATTGGCAAGGAATCAGCTGAGTCGGGAATTCTTGAATATGATTATACTCAAAGAACGTATGCGGATCAATTCTCCATTTACGGAAATACTTTAGTGAAATTGAATAGAAAAACAGGTGAGTATCAGTTGATTTATCAAACCGATGAGTCTATATATAATATACAGCGAATTTCGACATACTCATCTCCAAGAATTGGCCAGATTCAAAAGGTGGTTTTTCAAAAAGGTCTAAATCTTTATTGCTATTCGGAAAAAAATGGGTTTAGTTCCATTGTTCAATTGACAAATTTTAAATCTGGGTTTGAAAAGAAAGAGAAGAAGGATTCAACGTTCTTAATGAAACAGCAAACCGAACTATTTCAATTTATTAAAGATAAAAACAAGCGGAATGACTGGAGTAAAAAACTTGAGACTTCATTGTTTCCTGAACCTAAAATTAAATACCTCGGAGATGGAAAACAAGAGCCACTTCGAATTAGTGAGAATGGAAAATTTGTAGTGATAACTTCTTCTACCAACGAGGAAGAAAATTCAACAGCATTTGAGCAATTTGTCACGGCTGATGGATATACGAAATCAATCCCGGCAAGAGCCAAAGTCAGTTCCAATGAACCCAATCAAACGATGGCAATTTATCAATTCGAACGAGATACTTTAATCACATTGAATTTTTCGCATTTGACCGACATTCGAAAGGAACCGTTTTATTTGGATAGTTCTGGAAAAGGTATTTTCGAAAAAGACCGAAATTTATTTTTACACCCAGCTATTTTCTCAAAAGTCAACAATGTCGCTTTGTGTGATATACGCAGTGCCGATAACAAAGATCGTTGGATTGTATTGGTAGACCTCGAAAAAGCAACGGTAAAAGAATTGGAACACCAACATGATGAAGCTTGGATTGGAGGCCCTGGAATTTCATCCTGGAATTCGGAACAGGGAACACTCGGTTGGCTTGAAGATGGGAAATCGTTTTATTTTCAATCTGAACAAAGTGGCTACTCGCATTTGTATGTGATGAATATTGAAAATGGAACAAAAG
>JBEIKF010000284.1:0-3239 GCA_040379905.1 Crocinitomicaceae bacterium | reverse complement strand
TTTCAGCAAATAGCTCAAGTTCTCGTTTTGCGAACGATTCAATCGTTTTTGTAAAAATAACCGGCGAACCATTTGAAATTGTGGTTTTCGCAAGGTTGTTAACGGAAAAATGGTTTAAAAAGAGGTTGTAATTGCGAATTTCAGCCATCTTTTTAGATGTTAAGAGGGTGAAAAATTCCTCCATGACCATTGAAATCCCTACTGCGTCCAACAGTATGTGGTGCCATTGAACATGTAATTTTTCATTTTTCAAGAATATACGAAGTAACGGTTCACCGTTGGAAATACTTAATTCGTTCAACGGTTGCTGAATGAAGCTCAAAAAGTTATCATAAGACTCCCAATTTATCTTATCGATATGTTCATTTTTGCTTAGAACATAGGAAAGATGAGGGTAAACCGTAAATAAGTCTATTAATGAATGGCTTAATTTTTCTTGACTAATATCAAATGGAGTTGCGCAAGAAAACGCCAAAATGTATGGTGAATTATTATGTACATAATTTCCTTGTTCAGACAGTAAAATCGCTTGTTGAAGTGGATTTAATTTTATTTGTTTCGGAATTTCAAAAGTTACTAGATTTTGTTTTTCAGAAATAAGTTTATCTAATTCAACTAGTGTTTGGTTTAAAACAAGTTCTTGAACGGAAACTGAAATCTGGTAGTTTTTTTCAAGCCAAGCTTGCATTCGCATAATCCGCAATGAATTACCTCCAACAGATTGAAAATGCGAATTAGATTTGAAGTTAGCGTGACCCAAAACAGCTTCCCAACATTTGTATGCATTTGTTATTGGTAGTTTTTCGAAAGAATCTGTCTTTGTATCGTTGTAATTTTCTAGTAATAATTTCCGATCGATTTTACCATTGATATTCCTCGGTAATTCATCAAGATGAACCTGTATTTCAGGAATCATAAATTCAGGCATGAGATCAGAACATGCTTTTCGGAATTCATTATCCGACATTTTTTTACCAGTCCAAAAAGCGATAAGTTTAATTTCATTAGAATAATCAACAGCAATGGCAGCTTGTTCGATTCCCTCAACACTATGAAGAATTGATTCTACTTCAAATGGTTCGACTCTAAATCCTCTGATTTTTATTTGGTTATCTAATCTTCCCAAATATTCAATTCGTCCATCATTTCCAATCCATCCGGAGTCACCACTTTTATACCATCTAATTCCATTCTTGAAAACAAACTTTTCATTGGTCAACGAAATATCATTCAAATATCCATCGGCTAGGTAAGGTCCGGAAATCCAAATTTCACCAACTAATCCTTTCGGAATTTCATTTCCATTCTGATCATAAAGTCCAATACCAGCATTTGTCAGAGGATATCCAATGTCTGGTATTTTTGAAATATTGCCTTTGCCGACAACTTTTGCGGTAACAACATGTGTTTCTGTCGGACCATAAAAATTAAACAAACGAATATCCTTCCGTTCAACCCATTTTTTTAATGAATCTCCAACAATGAGCGCTTCACCTGTAGTTACTATTTGCTTAAGTGAAATGCATTCATCAAAATAAGTTGGATCCGTATCGAGAATTGTATTCAGCATTCTGGCAGGAATCCAGGCCAAAGTGACTTTTTGCTCGTTAATTACTTTTCTTATTTCATGTATGTCCTGTCGATTCTCATAGGGCATTTCAACGATTGTAGCGCCAAGTTCGAGCCATAAAATTATTTCGTGATACGAAGCGTCAAATCCAAACGAGGATAGGGCTAATATTCGATCGTTGGATGTCAATCCTAATTCATTAGCTGTCCAGTGAGCAAGGTGCATCAGGCAATCTTTTGTTTGAATGACACCCTTTGGAATTCCTGTCGATCCTGATGTATGTAAAATAAATGATGCCTTTTCAGATTGAGCTTTTTGTTTAGAATCCGTCTTTTCGATAATCAGTTGATTATGTTTTTCTTTCAAAACAAACCGACAAGATGCATTTTGCCAAATAAACGACTTTCGTTGCTCAGGATATCGATAATCCACCGAACACGGAACGGCTCCGATTTCCCAAATGGTAAGCACAGAATTAATAAAATGCCGGGTTGATTTAACATCGATTCCAACAGATTCGTTCGCTGATAAACCAAGTTTTAAAAGTTCATTTGATAATTCTTCAATTTCATTGCTCAAATCACCAAAATTTAGATGATTTGTCCCTTGAATTAATGAACTACTTGTTTTTCTATCAAAATGATCAAAAAGATTTTCAGTAGAATGGATTGATAATGTTTTTCCTTCGTTAATTAGTTGCTTCGTAATGTTTTTTGAGTTCTCTTTAATGGGATTATTCCATTCTAAATTTTTGATGAATTCAGAGAAACGCTCGATTAGTTGCTCAACATATTCTTGATGGTAGAAATCTTTCTGATAAAGCACTCTTAGTTTAATTCCATCATCTTCCGGATAGCAAATAAAAGTCCATTTCGCGCCTGTCTTTTCATTGAAGTTACCAATTTTGATAAGCGAATTTTCAGTCAAACTCTTATCGATTGGATAGTTTTCAAATACAAACAAAGAATCCAAATTCAAGTTTATCCCATCTAATTTAGAAAGCGGAATATCCCTATGATTATTATCTTCAATCAGTTGTTTTTTAAATTGCTGAGCCACATTTGAGAACGTTTCCTCCAAATTAACTTCAAACGAAAAGGGTAATGTTTGAATTAACATTCCAACTTCATCATCCAATTGACCGTCACGAAGAGAATTTACCCTACCACATGAAAGCTGATTCTTTTGAAATGCAACACCAACAAATGACATCCACGCAGCAAAAACGAATTGGTTCTTTGTCAAATCTTTTATAGCCAGATTATTCCAATCTTTTATGCCCTCAATTTTCGCAAAATGTTCGCCATAGCTTTGTGTTTTTTCTCCAACAGTTAGAAAAGGAACTAAAGGCTCGGGAGAAGAATTTTTCAACCGCTCTTTCCAATAGGTTAAATTTGAATCAAAATTGATTTTAGACTGATTCTGTATAAAGTTGAGATATTCTTCTTTTCTTTTTGGAACTTCACCGGACAGAGATTGAAATAATAATTTACTGAAGATACCCAAGGACCAACCGTCCATTAATAAATGATGGTGTGTCCAAATCAAAACTTTCTCACCATTATCCTTTTCAACTATGGTTAAACGAATTAAATTCTTTGCAAAATCAAATGGCTTTTTGAAATCCTCCTGTAGAATTGCGTCAATGGAGCTGTTTTCTTGAACTACA
>JBEIKF010000283.1:0-3280 GCA_040379905.1 Crocinitomicaceae bacterium | reverse complement strand
CTGAATTTTCATCACTAGAATCGTATGTATTGGTTGATGAACTATTGTTTGTGACAGTAGGAACGGAACTTATACTGGGGGCAACGTTTGAAGAATAATCAGTTCCATATCTTCCGGTGAAATCAAGCACACAACAGCTAGAATAAGTTTTATGTGAATTAATTGATGCCCCAAATGAATTATAGTTAGGGCTGAGACAAATTTCCCGATGTCCCAATGAGCTAACACCATCATCAATCAAAAGCTGCAGAATTATGCGACGACCAGAGGAATAGCCATAAGAACAACATTCTCCTGAATAACCACTTGCACAATTTACACGATTATGCCCTGTAGTTCCTGAACGAGCTGTTTCGTTAGAGAAACATTTGGCAAGTTGATACATATCACTATTGTAAGTCAAAGCACGAAGCGGACTCATGCTCAATAATCGAGATTTTAGTCCTGATTCATACCAATTCAATGAGCCTGAATTATTATATCGATCACCAAAATGTGTTTTAAGTTCAATTCGAGCGAAATCACTTGGATATAAACGCGCTAAGTTTACATAAAGAAAAATATTTTTTTCCTCTTGGCTCAACCCTGGAGCATTCGCGGCTGTATTAGCTGCAATAAGCTGATAGTTCGTCCAGCTTTGTCCAATTGATAAGCCAAAATTCAAAAGCGAAATGACTAGAATAAATTTTCTCATGATATTATAAAATTATAGATAAGATTTACATTAATAGAATTATTCTATCAAAAATATATTTATCTGTAAGTTAATGGGAGAAAGTATAAATTGTTACATCTCGCATTTAATTCGTTGTTAACCGATCAAATCTTTTATCCCAAAATTCTTAACTTTGAGCATGCACAAATTATTATTCCTAATAATCTTAATTCCTTTTCTTTCCTTCTCCCAGGGAACCTATCAGTTGGCTGTTCTTAAATATAGTGGAGGCGGTGATTATTATGCGAATCCAACGGCGTTACCTAATTTAATCTCCTTTTGCAATAAGGAACTTGGAACAAATATTTCGAAAGACGTTCCCTATGTTGAAGTGGGAAGTAAAGATTTGTATCTCTATCCAATGATTCATATGACAGGGCACGGAAATGTCGTTTTTTCGAGAGCTGAGGCGGAGAATCTGAGAAACTACCTTCTGTCTGGTGGTTTTTTACACATTGATGACAATTACGGAATGGACGAATTTATTCGTATTGAATTGAAAAAAGTCTTTCCAAATAACCAATTGGTAGAGTTGCCTTCCAATCACCCGATTTTTAATCAAAAGTATAAATTCAATGGGCTTCCGAAAATTCACGAGCACGATGGAAAGCGACCAAAGGCATTCGGGATTATTGAAAACGGGCGTTTGCTTTGTCTGTATACCTATGAAACGGATTTAAGTGATGGTTGGGAAGATCCACAAGTGCATAATGATCCGTCTGACAAGCGCAGACAAGCATTACAAATGGGTGCAAACATTTTGATGTACGCGTTCATGAAGTGAGCTTATGCTACTATTTTCAATATTCTGCTTTTGGTGAAATGTCTTTAAAATAAAATTCATTTTCATAGATGAATATTAGTCATGAAAATGAATGTATTTAAATGAAAAGCTAGGTTATAATTTCGAATTCATTATTTCCATACAAAGTATCAGTCGTTTGTATTTTTATTTTTTGACCTGATTTTGAAATTTTTTCGATAATGTTTGCAACGGAATAATCTTCCATTTCTATCATATGCAATAAAATGTCAATGGTTAAATTTGAAAATCCGAGATTATCAAAATATATTTTAACCTCATTCGGGTTGTATATATCTATTTCAGTATTATCAAAACTTAGAGTAAATGTTTCAGCTATTAAAACAATTTTTTGGTTACCAGTGTAATTAAATAATTTTTCTGAATTTTGATAACTTTCATACATTTCATCAAAATCAGAGAGTACTTTTTCGAAGCCATCAATGACTTCAAATTCATTTGTTCTTAGTTGATATAAACCACCATCCTCTAGACCATTAAAAAAATATTTTTTCATATAATTAATCCAAATAAAAATTTTTCGCTTTTTAAAGCATTATTAGTTCACACCTATAAATTTAAACTTTTTCAATGGTTTACATGATTGGGAAATAGTTTTTGTAAATTATTAATGTGTATTATTTAATATTTATCAATTTTTGTTCATTCTACAAGAGTCATTTTAAGCTTAGTTTTTACATCCTTATTAATTTTTTGAATTATTTCCACTTAACTTTGGCAGCGAATGAATTAATTCCTTTTGAAAGAAAACCTTAATTCCAATAATCATTTACAATCTCGTTTTCACGGACTTGACATTCTGCGAGGTATTGCCCTTCTTTTTGTGATGATTGGACATACAACCCTATTAATTCCAAAGCAGTGGAAATCGTGGTATCAATTGATTCAGTTAGACGGCGTGGCGTTTTTCTTTGTGTTGAGTGGATTTTTGATTGGTGGAATTTTGCTAAGACAAATGGAAAAGGAGCCGTTTACATTTAAGAAAGCAAAAGAATTTTTGATTCGGCGCTGGTTTCGAACGCTACCCAATTACTTCGTTGTTCTGATTTTTTTAGTCGTTTTCAGCTATTTTTTTGATGCGGTTAAATACAAAGGATTCGATTGGACCTATTTCTTTTTCATGCAAAACATGAATCAAGGAACACGAGGTTTTTTCGGGGAGTCTTGGAGTTTGGCCGTGGAAGAATATTTTTATTTGTTCTTAGCGAGTGTTGTTTTTATGTTATCGATTTGGTTCAAAGGACGATTAACATTTGTATTTAACAGCATTATTATTTTTACCATTTTGTCAGTCCTCGTTCTCCGAATATATTTGTTTTTCAATTCTGAACTTTTTGTAAAAGACATTCCCTTCTTTACCTTTTGTCGCTTCGATTCAATTATGGTTGGTGTTCTTGGTGCTTGGTTATTTGTGAGTCGACCGAAAATGAACCTATCTTGGGCTTGGGTTTCGTTGATTTTTGGAGTGGGAATTCTAATTTTGCTCAAACTGACCGCTTTTTTATCTGATTATTTAGCCATTGTTTATTTCCCCTTATTTCGATCCTTAGCGGTTTTGATGATGTTTCCTCTCTTGCTCATTTGGCAAAACAAGGGAACAATAATCGAACGTTTTCTGGTTTTCACAGGAAAGATTTCTTATTCGCTTTATTTGATAAATCTATGCGTGGTGATGTATATCGTGATTGAATTCGTAATCAATAATACATGGGAGAATACCAATTTTGAAACGGCTATTTGGT
>JBEIKF010000282.1:0-3285 GCA_040379905.1 Crocinitomicaceae bacterium | reverse complement strand
AGAATCCCTATTTTACCGGGGAAAATTAATTCCTTTGACTACCTCGTTGGCCACTCGGTAGACATATTAGCCTATATTAAGATGAAAGATGCCATTGTCAATCAAGCGAAGCAAATCTATAAGCCTCAGTATTAAAGGGTTTTCTAGAATATTTTCGCCTATTTCTATAGCGCAAGGAATATTCATACGCGAAAAATAGTCCATAAGCTCAATGGCATTTTTGTTTTCGCGATAAAGAATAGCTATCTCACTTGGGGGCACGCCAGATTCAATCAGTGACTTAATTTTATGACCCATCATAAAAATTTCATCGGCCATATCAAAAGTTTTTATGATTTCGATTTCTTTTTTTTCCGTTTCAGAAATTTGAAATTCTTTATTACTCGCTTTTTCTAATAGGTCAAATCGACCGATTCCAGTCACTTTAAAGACGCCAAATGGTATATTTTTATCAGTCGTACCTCGTTCCAATGTTTGAATGATGATATTGACTGTTTGATCAAAATCCTCATCTGTCGTTTTTCCTTCTACAGAGTAATCGAGAATTGTTCCAACACCGAATTCCCCCATTTTATTAATGACAGAATCGCACTCACCTATACTTTCACCTCCACAAAACTGGCGAAAAATGGTTGATTTTACGATTGAATTAATTGGTAAATGGAGTTTCAAAGCAAAGCTCGTTGCTATTTTACCAAATTTTACAAATGTTGGAGAAGCAATCATCTTAAACAACCAATAGGCCCTTTTTAAGTCTTTATTTGATTTGCTTTGAAAGGCGATTTCTGTATTCTCAAAAGATATCATTGTCAAATTTAATTTGTTTTTTGGAACTGAAAGTCCAGTAAAAAGAATAATTAACTTTGAAGAAACTAACAAAAGAATGAAAGTAATTGATGCTCAAGGGTATTCCGTGGAAATTGGTTCACTTGAGAAAAGTTCATTTGTTGACTTACTTCAAACTTATCGAGATCATAAACTGATTATATTGGTTGATGAAAATACACACGATTGTTGCCTTGAATACCTTTTAACTTCTTTTCAAGAGTTAGAACGTGCTGAAATTATTCTACTTCCGGTTGGAGAGGAGAACAAGGTAATGGAAGTTTGTTTTCAAGTCTGGCAAGCTTTTACAGAATATGGATTCAGTAGAAAGGATTTGGTAATCAACTTAGGTGGTGGAGTTGTAACAGATATGGGTGGTTTTATTGCTTCTATTTTCAAACGTGGAATGAAATTTATAAATATTCCAACCACATTGTTAGGTATGGTAGATGCAGCAATTGGAGGTAAAACAGGAATTGATTTGGATCACTATAAAAACCAACTAGGTACATTCTGTCATCCGGAGAAAATATACATCGACACGAAATTGCTCCAATCGCTGCCTGCGGAAGAAATATTTAATGGTTATGCGGAAATGCTTAAACATGCTTTGATCCGAGACAAAAAACTTTGGGATGAAATAAAAATGATTCATTCTGAGGAAGAATTAATCGGTGAGGAAGTCATTCACGCATCTGTCAAAATTAAAACTGATATTATTGATTTGGATCCAAAAGAAGGCGGTTTGCGTAAAATTTTAAACTTCGGACACACGATAGGACATGCTTTGGAAAGTTATTTTCTAGATAAATCTCCAATTTCTCATGGACATGCCGTTGCTCTCGGAATGTGTGCTGAGGCCTTTATTTCTTGGAAACAAAATCGAATTTCAAAAGAGGAATTTCTTGAAATTGAGAAAACGATTACCACGAGCTTTCCAATGATAACCCTAGATGCCGACGACGTCCAGAAGGTCATTGAATTTATGTATCAAGACAAAAAAAATGAATCAGGAAAAATTCTTTGCAGTTTATTAAATGGAATTGGTAATTGTGATTTCAACATTCCTATCAGTGACAAAGAGAGCGGTGATGCTTTGTTTCATCTGAGTCTGTTGGCTAGTAGAGCAAATTAGTTTTCAATACAAACATTTTTTCCGGCAATAAATCCTGTGGTCCATGCTGCTTGAAAATTAAATCCACCTGTGATTCCATCGATATCCAAAACTTCTCCAGCGAAAAACAATCCTTTAATAACTCTGCTTTCCATGGTTTTGAAATCGATTTCCTGCAATGAAATTCCTCCAGCTGTTACGAATTCTTCTTTGAACGTAGTTTTTCCACTGACTTCGTAACGATCGTTTAGTAATGTATTCACGAGTTTATTGATGTTCTTTTTACCTAAATCTTTCCACCTCATTTCGAGCGAGATATCCGATTTTTGAAGTAGAAAAACCCATAAACGATTTGTAATTGGAAAGGGATTTAAATTCGTCACCATCTTACCTCCTTGTTCGAGCATCGTAAACTGAAGTTGATTTCGTAAATCATCTTCCTTTAATTCGTTTAACCAATTTACTAGAATGGCGAAGTTGTAACTCTTTTCATTCAAAATTCGAGCTCCCCATGCCGATAATTTCAAAATTGCGGGTCCACTCATTCCCCAATGCGTAATCAACAATGGACCCTGCCCTACTAATTTGGTTCCTTCAACTTTTACAGTTGCGTTTTCTACCACATTACCCATCAATTCACAAATCGGATTTTTTGGCATATTGAAGGTAAATAAGGAAGGAACTGGTTCAATTATTTGATGACCGAGCTTCTCCATCCAGTTAAATCCAGAAGACTTTGGTTGCCCTCCAATTGTAACAATTACACGATCAAATTCCAGTTTATTTTCATCGGTTAGAATGAAAAACTTATTCTCGGATTTTAAAATCTGTTGGATTCGTTGATTGTAACGAATTTCTATTTTCAAGCGGTTAACCTCATTCAAAAAGCAATCAATAATCGCCTGTGAATCATTCACCAAAGGAAAGACGCAATTATCGGGATAAACTTTCATTTTCACACCTCTCGTTTCAAACCATTCCATAGTATCCGCTGCATTGAATTGTTCGAACGCCTTTCTTAGTTGATTTTCACCACGCGGATAATGTTGTGAGAGTTTTTTGTTATCAAAACAAGCATTTGTCACATTACACCTTCCACCACCCGAAATTTTAACCTTGGATAATACTTTTGATGATTTTTCGAGAATGGTAACTTGAGCATTCGGAAAATGATTTCTACACGAAATTGCCGCAAAAAATCCAGCTGCTCCTCCCCCAATTACGGCTATTTTCATTAAATTTCTGTGAGATTAAATACCGATTAAAAGTTCTACCATTTTATTCTGATGGATTTGTATATCCTCGAAAATCCATTCTAGGCCAGGTCGATACTTTTCATTTTCCTT
>JBEIKF010000281.1:0-3293 GCA_040379905.1 Crocinitomicaceae bacterium | reverse complement strand
GCTTTTACGTCCACGTCCACATTTGAAGCGTTTGCGTTTTGATGTCGATTTAGGAGAACTCTTGATCAAAGGACGAAACTCAGCGGGAAATCGTGTTACAAAAGAAATCATTCAGAAAATCGTTCAAAAAGAGGTGGGAGGTTCCACGTTAGCTGCTCGTAAAATATGGTACGACAACATTGTTGGTCGACTCAATGATGAGGGTAGAGGTAAATTCCTAGGTTCATTTAAAGGAGAAGATAAAATACTAACCCTTTACAAAAATGGAGAATATAGATTAAGCTCCTTCGATTTGGCGACGCATTTCGATGAAGACATGATTCACATTGAAAAATGGATTCAGGATCGTCCAATTACAACGGTTTATTTTGACGCAGAGAAAGACTTACATTTTGTGAAACGATTCTTGTGTGAAGTGACTACTGATAAACGTGTTTTATTTATAGGAGAAGGTGCTGGGTCATTTATGGATTTGGTTTCAACGGCTTATCGTCCAGAGGCAAAAATTGTTTATAATAAATTGCTCAAAGAAACGAAGAATTTGCCCGATAATGTGATCAATTTGGCAGACATGATTGACGTTAAAGGAATGAAGGCGCAAGGTAATCAAATGACGAAATTAAAAGTCAAAGAAATAGTTCTTACCCATCTGATTGATGAAGGAAAAGAGCCTTGGCCAGAGGATGAGGTTGTTGTCACTGAAACAATTGAGAATGAAATTGAAGAAGCCGATGAACAAGGCGATACAACAACAATGGAATGGGACTTGACCAAGAAAAATGATGAGGATGAAGATCAAATGAAATTATTTTAAAAAAAATATAAATATGCAACTTTCTCAAGACGACAAAATCAATTTTTCGAACATCGGGTTGATGTTAATCACAGCGGTTTGCGCTTATTTATATCCGTTTGAAACATTTCTTTTAGCCTATGCATATTTAGGTCCATTACACTATTTAACAGAAATAAGTTGGTTACATGATCGAAACTATTTCTCGAAAGGTAAATATGATTTTCTCATACTTCTTGTAGTTGGTGTTCTTCTGTCCTTGGCTGCTTTTTCAAAGGATTTTGGGGTAAGCATCGATATATATGATTACTTCGTTGAAATGAACCTTTTTGATAAACTTTTAGTTTTTGCTTTATTTAGTTCCATTCTCTTTGCTTTGGTCAAAAATCTTGTTGTTAAAATTTTAGCAATTCTTTTTTTATATGTTTTTATTTCTGGATGGTTGAGTCCTGCAAATGCGCAAGCTCAATCAGACAACACCGCAATATTTGCACTTACGTCATTGGTTCCAACCTTGATTCACGTCTATTTGTTCACGGGTCTTTTCATGCTATTCGGTGCTTTGAAGAATAGAAGTAAATCTGGTTTGTGGCAAATGCTTGGGTTCGTTGCCATTCCACTTATTTTGGTGTTTTTTTTACCTGTTAATCCAAAAAAAGGAAACTTAACTGAGTATGGGAAAAATGCTTATTATGCTGAAGGAGATGGCTTTTTTATGACCAATATATCCATCATGGATCACTTTAAATTAATGGACGAACCCAATTTAACGAACAGACAATTTTTGGATTCTGTGGTAAATAAGTCTAGTTCAGGATATCCTGCTGATGTGAGATCACGAATTACTGATTCACTAAAGAATAAACTGAATCAAAATTACATTGTAGAAAATCCAACCAGTGAATTTTACGGAAAATCAATTCCGGTGAGGTATGCCATTCCAGTCGATACAAAAAATTATTTCTGGGATTCCGTATTTTTCTCAACGGTTGGAATCATGTTGATGCGCTTTATTGCTTTCGCATACATGTATCACTATTTGAATTGGTTTAGTAAAACGGAAGTCATTCGTTGGCATAAGATTCCTAAAATCAGATTAATTGTGATTGTTTCCATTTGGATTCTGGCAAGTGCTTTTTATGCGTATGACTATTCACTTGGATTAAGTTTACTCTTTTTCTTGAGTTTTACGCACGTACTGCTTGAATTCCCATTGAATATAGTATCGATCGTGGGAATAGGTAAAGAATCATGGTCCATTGCCAAAAATGGGTTTTCGTTGAAGAATAAGTGAGCATATTTAATTATCATTGATTTAGTATATTATTTATTGTAAGATTAATGACAGATGTAAAATATATTGAAATTATTGCGTCTTCAATATTGTAATTTTACATTAAAAGATTCATAGTTTGAAGGGATTGAAGATTGTTGTAGTAGTTTCTTTTTTTCTAAGTTATTCGTTTTTCGGATTAACTCAACTCATACAACCTTTTAATGCACGCTTTTCAACTTCACAAAAAGGAGGAATACGAATATTATCAAACGTTTCGGTTTCGTGTAATTCAGGTGCAGGGTGTGCTTCTGCTACATCGGAAATACCTCCCAATGGTTCCAGTTCAAATGGTGGTTTTACAATGAATTATGTTGATGTTGACGGCGTTTCATCTACGTTTATGTCTTCTAGTGATAGTTTGAATTTGGCTAATTGTAGTGAAATTCTTTGGGCGGGATTGTATTGGAGTGGTAGAGCAACCTCCAATGTTTCTAATTGGAATATTCGGAATCAAGTTAGGGTAAGAATTGGTAATGGCACTTATCAAAGTCTTTCAGCAGATCAATTAGTTGATGCTCAGGCTTTAGGGACGCATCCAAGCTACCATTGTTTCAAGAATATTACTTCACTTGTTCAAACAGCAGGTATTAAGGCAAGATTTACAGTTGCCAATGTTGTCACGCAAACAGGTGGTTCCAATTTTTGGGGTGGTTGGTCAATTATTGTGGTGTACAAAAATGTTTTTCAATCGATGCGAAATCTTACCGTTTTTGATGGATTTGGAAACATTGGAATAGGAACGTCTTTGGATATACCAATATCAGGTTTTGCAACACCTCCCTCTGGTCCGGTAGGTTTCGAATTAGGCGTTATCGCGTTCGAAGGAGATCGAGGATCAATGGGAGATCAACTTCAATTTAATGGTGCAGGAACTTTCGTTAATGTTTCTGATGCTTTGCATAATTCCAACGATTTCTTTAATTCAACAATCTCTTATGGGGCATCATTAACACCATTTAGGAATCCTAATTTAAATAATTCTCTAGGATATGATGCAAGTGTTTTTCTTCCCAATAATTCAACCTTCAATTATATTGGAAATAATGCAACGTCTGCAACAATAAGGGTTACTACGAATTCCGAAAATATTTTGGCAAGAGCATTTACTTCAGCTATTGATATCTATGAGCCAGATTTAAGAGCAGATGTACGCATAAACGATTT
>JBEIKF010000280.1:0-3345 GCA_040379905.1 Crocinitomicaceae bacterium | reverse complement strand
TTCAAGTCAATGGTGCAAATTTACCGTACACAATTTTGTCAAGTGGAGAATTGCGTTTTGAAACAGGAACTATTCTTCCCGGTGAATGTGAAAATGTTATTATCGATGGATTTATTTCTTGCTCTGTTCCTTTTGGTTATTCTGTTTGTAATGAAGCTACCTTATATCCAATAGATGGCTGTGTTCTTGATACAATCCCTAGCGAACCAGTTAACCCTGGCGAAAATTCTTCACCTAGTGGGCCCCTAGATGGCATTCCGGGTCCTTGCATGCTTCCTTGGGACCACTCAAGTTTGACAGTAGCGGGTTGGTGTCAAAATGATAGTGCTTTTTTTTATGTTGAGAATCATGGTTCAGGCGATATGTCCTGTTGGGCTCCAGTGATTGTGATGATTGATGGTGTGGTAACTTATACCGATTCAATACTTTTATTGAGTGGTCAAGGAATTACGTATTCCTATCCTGCAAATGGTCAAACGTGGATTTTAAATGCGGAGCAGCACCCGTTGCATCCTGGTAACTCTCATCCTAACGCACATGTTCAATCGTGCGGCGGTGATCCAATCGAAGGCGGCGGTTGTGTGAATGATTATCGTCTAGATGATGAAGATCCAGTTGTGGATATTTTTTGTGGAATAGTGCCTTGGCCACAGCCAATAAATGGTACACCACATGATCCAAATGACAAAACAGGTTATCCGAATGGATTTTCCGAGCAACATTATATAAATCCTAATCAGCAGTTACAATATGTTATTCGTTTTCAAAATACAGGAACCGATACAGCCTATAATGTTGTGATTAGAGATACTCTAGACGTTGATTTAAATATTTTTACAGTGACACCTGGTGTTGCTAGTCATGCGTATGAGTTTCGAATGTACGGACCAAGAGTTTTGGAATGGACTATAAGTAATATTGTCCTAACCGATAGCACAACAAATTTAGAAGAATCAAATGGTTTTGTTACTTTTCACGTTGATCAGTTGCCAAATTTAATACCAGGAACAATAATAAATAATGATGCAGATATTTATTTTGATTTTGAACTTCCTGTCACCACAAACGAAACATGGCATACTATATATAATGGTTTCTTTGCGGTTGCGGGTGTGAATGAATTGGATGTTGAAGGAACTCTTTTTAAAGTTTATCCAAATCCAGTTAACGGACAATTGACCATAGAAGCTGGAAAATCGTCCAATGAAAGATATGTGGTGTTTGACCAAATGGGTAAAAAAATCCTGTCTGGCAAATTGAGCTTTCCAATGACGACAATCGATATGACCTCCATGAATCAAGGTGTTTATTTCATCCAGATTGGTGAGAATAAATCAGATACGTTCAAAATTGTCAAGTTGTAAAAGACACTATTGGAATATTCGCGGAAGTGGAACCGCTGTTAGACGTTGACCAGCGAAAATCGAACATTCGAATATAGATATAAATAAAAGCTGTTTCCTTATTAAGACAGCTTTTATTATCTTATTGTATTGATGGAAGATAACCAGCGAATAAAACACAATTTATTCTGTTCAATGATTTGTTTAGTTCAATGAGAAGTTACCGTTCTTCGAAAAGCTAAAATCAAAGCACAAATTTGTTGCCTTTATTAAACAATTCGTAAATTTCTGTTCGTAACTCAGGCTTCAAAACTGCTATCGCACCTCACATGTTCGATTCAGCGGAGCGACCAACTCGTAACTCGTAACTCAGTAACTCGTAACTCTTTTCTACCCTTGAATCGAATAATACCCCATCTTGATCGCAAACACGGTCAAGTCAGCCATGTTCTTGGCTTTGGTCTTTTCGAAGAGGTTGCGGCGGTGATTCTCAACCGTTCGATTACTAATGCACAACACATCAGCAATTTGACTGCTAGACAATCCATCACAGATCAGCTTCAATACATCCACCTCACGCAAGGATAAGGACTTGGCATGTGCTTCCGCTAGGGTAATACTTTTATTTTCCTTGCAACATTCGGTGATGAGCTCTGGTGTGAAGTCACTGTCAAAACTATAGCCCATATCATACACGTTTTCAATGGTATCTACGAGTACGGTGAATTCACTCTTTTTTGACAAAAATGCACGTGCTCCTGATGCAGCGGCGTCATGTATCGTTTTTTGATCACAATAATTACTATTGATAATCACACAGATTTCAGGGTAGCTTTGTTTAATGAGCTTTGTAGCATTAATCCCATCAATGAATGGAATACGAACGTCAATGATCAGAATTTGTGGCTGAAAATAGCGCAATTGTTCCATCAATTCGGTTCCATTACTGACATCAAACAAAACATGTAAATGCTTTTCTGAATCCAATAGGTTTTTAAGTCCTTTACGGTAAACCGGATGATCCTCGGCAATACCGACCTGGATAGTGTCTAATTGTCTATTCATAATGTCGTGGGATTATTTTTCAGTGGTTTCATCATTATTCTATAAAGTTACTCTAAATTTCGTATTAAAAATAAAAATAATCTATTTAATCAGTTTATGACTTCTGAAGATATTTTTGACGACTAAATTTGATACAGTGGAATATAAGCTGTCAAACATTCAGATTGTCAAGTCATTAAACTTTTCTTACCCATAAAACGATAAAAGGGAGAAAATTACTTCCCCCTTTTTTGTATTCTAATCCATGGCATTTATGATTGCTATGATTATCTAAATCACACTTATATTACTAGTTTTCTAAGGATACTTATTGGTTTTTCTTCTAAACTATGTGTGCAATTCAAGTTGGTTCTTTTTTCATATTGAAACTATAGGTCTCCGCATACTCAAGCATGAGATTTCTCAAATCGGATTCTTCCTTTAAGTTGTTCAGTATGACCTGAAGTTCGTCGCAAAATTCCTTCGAAATATTCTTACCTAATTTACGAGATGATGGCGTAAATTTAACAGACAACCCATTCAATCCCATTGTAAAAAAGAGTGTGATCAGCAACATTTCTACATATTCTGGGTGATCGACTAACCCACAATTTTCTTCGGGTTGTCCTTTGGGATGGAAGGTCAAGACATAATCATAGGTCTTCGCGACTTCAGATTTTCGACAACAATAAATCTCGGCCAAATCTTCTTCATAGGTTCGAATGATCACAGCGAAAACATTTAAATACTCATGTATTCCGACGTAAATGTCCGATCGAACGGTATAATCATATTGAACAAATGCATCGGTGAAATCGTGCGTGGCCGTTCCTAGTTTGATCATGTTATCTGGTAGTTCTGGCATTGCGCCCATGAATTCAGGGCGCAATGTGTAGGATGATATGTAATAGAGATTCGGGATGATCTCTACGGAATGATGATCAAGCATATTGTCAAG
>JBEIKF010000279.1:0-3345 GCA_040379905.1 Crocinitomicaceae bacterium | reverse complement strand
CAACACCAATGAAGTTGCGAAGAACGAGAATTCAAATCAGAATGTAATCGTGAATGAAACGTCGAATAACGGAACGAATAATTCCAACACCAATGAAGTTGCGAAGAACGAGAATTCGAATGAGAATGGAATCGTGAATGAAACGTCGAATAACGGAACGAGTAATTCCAACACCAATGAAGTTGCGAAGAACGAGAATTCGAATCAGATTGGAAGCGTGAATGAAACGTCCAATAACGGAACGAATAATTCAAACACCAATGAAGTTACGAAGAACGAGAATTCGAATCAGACTGGAAACGTGAATGAAACATCGAATAACGGAACGAATAATTCCAACACCAATGAAGTTGCGAAGAACGAGAATTCGAATGAAAGTGCTATTAGTTCAGAAGATTCAAAACAGTCTCTAATATATAATTTCAATGCAGCTAATATTGAAAGACAAATAGCAGTCAAAAAGGAAGAGTTGGCGAATACAAATTCAGAAAAAGATAAAAAACGCATTCAATATGAAATTTCTCAATTAAAAATTGAATCAGAATTAAATTCCCAAAGGAGTGTTGGAAACGAAAAAAGATCTCAGTTTAACAAAGAGTTCCCTGATTTGAAAATTCTTTCAAATAATGATATATTGGCGGAGTTGAATGAACTAAAAATGAAGCAACTTTCTATTCAAAATAAAATATCCGAAACCACCAACGAACAAGAAAAAAGACTTCTAAATGAAGAGAAAAATCAATTAGCATCAATTCGCTCAGATATTGAACGTAAAATCAATGATTCAAATCAAAAATCAGAGTTCAAAGTCAAAATGCCCAATCAATCAGATAATTTGTCAGATTCTGAAATAGAATTTTTACGCCAAAATGAGAATTATCAAAAATACATTCAGGAAAGAAAAATCTACAACGATTTAAGCAATGAATTGGAGTTAGCAAAAGTAGAAAATAGAAATCTAAAAGAAAAAATTAACAAGAACATCGTTAAATCTGAGTCCAATGAATTAAGTGATGAACTTATTGATTTGGGAAATCAACTCAACAAAAATGAACAGCTATTAAAAACGCTGGAGAATCAATTAAGCAATCAATTTGATATACTTAATTCAATTGATAAATCCAATCAATTTGAATGGCTGCTTGCAAATAGGATTAAGCCAATAGAGCAATTGGTGACTAAAGATGATTCACAAATTCCCCAAGCTGCATTTGCGATTGGACGAAATCCTACCGCATTAATTGACAAACCACTTCCTGTAAATCTAAATTCTCCCTCAGGATTAATCTATCGAGTTCAAGTTGGAGCGTATAGAAAACCTATTCCAAATGAAGCGTTTCGTGATTTCTCACCTGTTTCAGGCGAAATTTTGGCAAATGGTTTGACATGTTACATGGCTGGGTATTTTAACAACGCTCGAAATGCGATTAATGCACGTAAACAAATTCGTGCTTTAGGTTATGTTGATGCGTTTATTGTTGCCTATTGTGATGGAAAACGTATATCGTTTGCTAAAGGGCGCGAGTTAGAAAATTCCGGACAATGCAAGGCTTTGACAGAAAACGAGTTAATTCTTGCTTTAAATCAAGATAATGCATCTAACAATATCAACAACGAAAACGCAAATCAAGTGCAATCTAACAATGAAATTGTTCAAGATTATTTGAAAGATCCAAATGCTAAAAAAGCGGAGTTAGGAGAAAATAATCAACAATTGTTTTTTACAGTTCAAGTGGGTGTATTTAACAAACCAGTAACAAACAACCAATTGATCCAATTTGATGATTTAGTAACATTTAAATCAGATAAAGGTCAAATTCGATACTCATCTGGTATGTTTCAAAATGTTAATGATGCCAAGAATCACAGAGGTCAAGTGGTTGCTAAAGGCATTCCAGATGCTTATGTTGTTGCTTATTATCGAGGCAAACGAATTACAATTGCCGAGGCCAATAATTTGATTGCTATAAATGGAACGGATGTTTTAAAAAAATCGGATGTAAATACTACAATAGTTAATGCCCCAAGTTCAAAAGTTAGTTTTGTCGATGTAAATATCGAATTACCTGAGGTTCGTATACCAATTTTATCAGATTCATTGATTCAATATTCAATGACTTGTAATGTTGAGGAAGTGATACCAAAATTGGAAAAACTGAACCGAATCGGGATTTTTACGTATCAATCGGAAATAGGAAAAATTGTTTCTCCGAAGATGAAATCGTCTGAAATTACAAATGTTCACTTTGACTACCTAAGGGATTTTGACTCAGAAATTCAACCAATTGATTCGACCAAAATTGTTGTATTAGATCTGTCTAATCATTTATCAAGCGGTTCATTTAGTGATTGGTTATTGCGCTCAGAACTAAACTATCGATTTGAATCAACTAATGAATTAAAGAAATTAAACATCTATTTGGATAATGATTTCCAGCGCAATTTTGTTGTAGGAAAGGCAGAAGAACTAAATATTTCAATTTTAAACGAATAAGAATGAGTCAAACTAAAACTCAAGAAGAAGTAGCAACACTACAAGAATTGGTATCTGAGTTTAATATCGTTCTCTATAACGATGATGTTAATACTTTTGACCATGTTATTAATTGTTTGGTTCGTATTTGTGATCACGAACCGTTGCAAGCTGAGCAATGTGCATGGATTGTTCATTTGAATGGTAAATGCGCCGTTAAAACAGGTGTTTATGATGAATTAGAGCCGTTATGTCACCAGCTTTTAGATAATGGTCTTTCTGTTAAATTAGAATAATACGAAAATGAAGATTACGTTTCAGTCAAAAGCCACTTTATTCATTGCATTGATGAGTTTGGTTGGACTTATCGCTTTAAAACTAGCTAGACAAGATGCTCAGTATATTTTTATATTGGATGGTAATTTCAATTATGGTAGTTGGCAATGGTATTTAAGTACGGTTTTTTATGTTTTCGGTCATGCCAATGTGGAACATTTCATTGGAAATATGGCTATACTATTGTTGTTAGGACCAATCATTGAATTGAAATATGGTTACAAGCAACTTTTAATAATGTCCGGGATTACAGCTATTGTAACGGGAATCTTTCATACATTGATTTGGGACAATGGTCTTCTGGGGTGCAGTGGAATCGTATTTATGTATATCGTTTTGGTTACTCTGCTTAATGCCAAAGGAAAGGAAATCCCATTTACCTTTATTCTTGTGGTTTTACTTTATCTCGGACAAGAGATTTATTCCTCCTTTCAAAAGGATGAAATCTCGCATTTCGCTCATTTATTCGGTGGTGCGATGGGCGCATTTTGGGGTTATTACAAAAAATAATTTCAAGAATTAAGTTTGTAACATTT
>JBEIKF010000278.1:0-3368 GCA_040379905.1 Crocinitomicaceae bacterium | reverse complement strand
TCAATTCAATTTTCAGCAAAATCGTTTGAAATGACTGAAAAATTAGGTTTTGAAGTACGAAAAGATTATGTTAATTACTTCATGACAGTTGAGTCAATTCCAGATAACTCCCTTGATTTCTTGCTCGTTGATGGAAGAGCTCGTCCAGAATGTTTGTACTATGCATTTCCAAAAATGAAAAAAAATGGCTTGGTTATTTTAGATAACAGTGAACGTGAACATTACAAAATTGTTTTTGAATTCATGAAGCAATATCCGGTTTACACTACAACAAATGGACTAACAGATACGACTTTTTGGTTTTTATCCTAAATTATTTTTGATTTTTAAGCCAATGAGATAAGGTCGCGATTCTCCATACCAACGTTGCATTCTTATTATTACCTTTCTTAAACTCTTCAATAATTTCAGCAGTTTTTACTTTGTCTAAAAAAGAAAGTTGGTCGAAATTTATTTCAAGCAGATGAGACAATGAACCTCGCAACCACAAAATTTCACCCGGAGTGACGAATCCCTTTTTATCGGTGCGCCATTGAATTTCTTGAGGTAAGACATCTTGCATGGATTTTCGCAAAATGAATTTGGTCCAACCATCGTTAATTTTTAATTCTGAGGGGAATTGAAAAAGCAATTCAACCAACCGATGATCTAAAAACGGCACACGACTTTCAATTGAATGAGCCATCGAATTACGATCTTCGTAATGTAACAAAGTTGGCAAGGAAGAATAATTCATCAAAGCAAAATGAAATTCATTCAACTTATCGGAAGAATAGTCTTCAAAGGAATTCCATTTTTTATTAGTTGTTCCCAAAAAAGGTAGATAATTTTTAAATTCAAATTTGTACAACGAATTCTCGTTCAAGAATGAACTTAGTGTTGCCTTAAGCAGAACATCTGTAAGTTTTGAATTATTTGCCTCGTGAATATTTTTATAGGAATTGATACCTTTTGAAATCTTACCAAACTGAAAACACTTCATCCATTGAGCAAACAAGCGGTAGTATGAATGCATATAACCTCCCATGTAATCATCTGCTCCTTGTCCGCTCAAAATCACTTTAATTCCCTTTTCTTTTGCGAGTTTCATCACGTAATATTGAGAAATTGGGGATGAACCAGAAAGTGGAAAATCCATCGAATAAGCAATTTCATCAAAGTCTTTGGCGATTTCTTGTTCACTTGGCGAATAATAATTCAGTTGAAATTGATTCGGATACTTTTTTTCAATCGTTTGTATAAAAGGTCGCTCATCAAAACCTTTCGTTGAATCATAATAAATGGAAAAAGTCTCAAGGTGACTGGATATATTACTTTTGAGTAATGAAGAAACAATACTGGAACTATCGATTCCACCACTCAAGGTTGCACCAATGGCAACATCACTTCTAACGTGCAGTTGTAATGAATTATCGAAGAGTTCTTTATATTTATGCACGGCATCATTTATATCAATATCTTTTTGTTCGGTTGGATAAGACCAATATTTTGAGATGGAAAGTCTGTTGTCTTTATATGTTAAATTATGTCCTGGCTCGAGTGTTAGAATTCTCGTAAAATAGGTTTCGTTTTTATAACCAATCCAACCTAATTGTAAACCGCGATTAACTTGTGATAAATTTAATTCATTAGAAAAATGCGGCGTATTTTTTAGTGATTTAATTTCGGAGGAAAAATAAAATGAATTGGCATGATGCAGGTAATAAAACGGCTTTATCCCAAATCGATCACGTGAACAGAACAAACTTTTTTCTTCACTATTATAAATTGAAAACGCCCACATTCCGATGAATTTATCCACGCAATTTTCTCCGTAAAAATCATAACTTTTCAGAATTACTTCAGTATCGGAAGCGGTGTTAAACGTAATACCTTGTTGTTGTAATTCGCGTTTAATTTCTTTGTAATTATAAATCTCTCCGTTGAAAACAATCCAATATTTCCCGAAATTCATGGGTTGATTTGCTTCCGCATTTAAGTCTATGATGCTCAGTCTATTATGTCCAAAATAAACGGGGTGTAAATTCTGTATTCCACTATAATCAGGGCCACGGTGATTGGTGGAAGCCACCATTTTATGAATCAAATGGTGGTTAGTATCGCTATCTTGATCCGAAGTAAAAAAACCATGAATTCCACACATCTCAATTTAATATTAGATTGGCCATTTCACCCGTCAAATTTTTCCTAGAAAACTTACTTTTCGTAAAATTCATTTTGGAATCCGATGGTGTTGAATTTAAAATAAAATCAATTATTTCTTGCTTTTCAGTAGTATTTAAGGTAATTGAAACAGCATTTTCTTTTAAAATTGCAGCTGCATCGCCATCCTTTGGCCCAATGTTTATTATTGGATTTCCAGTTGCTAAATATTCAAACAGTTTTCCAGTCAAAATCCCTTTATTGTTTTCCATTTCAGGAATGATTAACAAAAGTATCCTCGCCTTAATCATATAATTTATTGCTTCAAGATGATTTACATACGGAACGAATGCAACTGAATTTGAAATGTTTAATTCTTCAACTATTTTTTTAACTCCATCGTGACAATTTCCAACAAAATTTAGTTTCCATTCGCGGTCTTTTTTTACAATTTCTGAAAAAGCTTGCAAGAATCCTTCGACAGGGTATTGTTCTCCGAGGTTTCCAACATAGCTTATTACTTTATATGTTAAATTTTCAGTTCTCAGCTTTCCACTTTCCATTTCACTCTTCACTGATAACTCTTCACTCCTCACTGTTAACTCTTCACTCTTCACTGTTAACTCTTTACTCTTCCCTGATAACTCTTCACTCTTCTCTGTTAACTCTTCACACTTCCCTGATAACTCTTCACTCTTCACTTTCAAAAAGTCATCTTCGTCAAAACCATTGGGAATCACATGAATTTTATTCATTATTTCTTTGCGATTGGCACCAAAATGGCGTTTTATATCTTCGCTTACAACTACAATTTTATCTGCATTTTTTAAGCACAGTTGTTCAAGTTTAAAATCTTTTTTCTTTGCAAGCGATGTACGAAAAAGTTCTTTATTATAGTATATTTCGGTCCAGGGGTCTCGCATATCTGCTAACCAATTCAAGTTAAACATTCGTTTTAATTCTAATCCAATCAATTGCGTAGAGTGGGGAGGGGAACTTGTAATAATGCTATCAATGTTATTCTTTTGAATGATTTCTTTCGCTTTTTCAATTGCAAATTTATTCCACCCAATGCGTGCGTCGGGAATAAAGAAATTCCCTCGAATAAAACGCATTGCTTTATCCACTAAACCTGACGTTTTTTCACCAGAAAATCCAGCTTGTGGTGCGTCTTTTTTTCGTACTTTTTTATACAATTCAAAAGGGCTTCTTGCTTGTGTAGTATG
>JBEIKF010000277.1:0-3376 GCA_040379905.1 Crocinitomicaceae bacterium | reverse complement strand
TTTCCCAATAACTTCAGGCAAGGTATCTTGTTCGAAACCCCAAAGCGCTTCTGGAATAATCGATTTTAACTCCTCAAAATACGCATTTATTTTTTTCGAATCAGTTGCGCCGCTGTATGAACTAATTCTAAGTTTTACCATTCCTGGTGAAGGCAGATAAGCCAATCCAAAACCCTCTTCGCGAATGCGATTTTCCCAATCTTTGATTTTTTCAGCAAGAAAGGATTCTCCAATTCCTTGCGTTAATGCAGTTTTGTGATAAATGGCTTTTAGGTTAAACTTAGATTTAAGACGCGGGAAAACTTCCTCCGACATAATTCCTTTCATTTCATAAGGAACACCAGGTAAACTGATTGTGATAACATTATTTTTTTCAAACCACATTCCACTTGCAGTTCCGTAACTGTTGTTGAGAATAACGCAATCTTTCGGTAGTGCGGCTTGTAAATTATTCGACTCCAACATCGGACGATTTCGTGCTGCAAAATACGCTTGTATTTTCTCCAAAGTAGGTTGGTGAATTTCAAGTTCAGTTTCGAAGAATTCACAAAGCGTATGTTTTGTGATATCATCTTTAGTTGGCCCTAGCCCACCTGTTATGATTAAGCAATTGGTAGTTGGATGAAGATTGTTTAGTGCTGAAATTATTTCGTTTTTATCATCTGAAATAGTTGAAACACGAATTACACGACCTCCAATTTTAGCGAGTTCAGAGCCAATCCAAGAAGCATTTGTATTTATCGTTTGACCGATTAGTAACTCATCTCCAATACTCAGAATTTCAGCAATCATTTTCGTTTAAATTTCGCGATTGATTCAATGTGGCCGGTATGTGGAAATTGATCAACCAATGCATATTTCTCCAATTCAAATCCTGCATCACGCAACGTTGCCGCATCGCGCGCTTGTGTAGAAGGATTACACGAAATATAAACAATATTTTCAGCTCCAAGTTCAATTACTTTTTGCAACGTTTTTGGTGCGATTCCAGCTCTCGGAGGATCCAAGACAATGGAAGAAATATTTCCTTGATAATTTGGGAATTCTTTCAAAAACTTTCCAACGTCAGCGGCGAAAAAAGAAATAGATTCGATTCCGTTATTCTTGGCATTTCTTTTCGCGTCTTCGATTGCCTCAGCAACAATGTCTACACCTACAATTTTGACATTCGGGTTTCGTTTAGCAAGCAGCTGCCCGATTGTTCCAGTTCCACAGAATAAATCCATTACTACCTTATCAGAAGTAATTTGTTCTTCAAACACGTAATCGAGTGCCTTGGCATAAAGTAATTCGGCGCATTTTGGATTTGTTTGAAAAAAGCTTTCCATACTGATTTCAAATTTCAGTCCAGACAAGGTTTCCTCCACTACAGGCTTGCCATAAAGGAGTTTGGATTCTCCATTTTCGATTTTGGCTCGATCTGCAACATTGTCATTGACCGTGTGCTGAATCCCTGCGATTCGTTCACCAAATAGAGAAAGTACAAAATCAACAAAAGCATTTCGATTGAATTCTTTAAACCCAACAGATGAAGTTACTAGATTTACCAAAAGTTTGTCTTCAGCGAATGACTTTCTAACAACAATGTGCCTAAAAAATCCAGTCTTTTTCGGTGGATGCCAAGCGGGTAAATTCGTTTTTTCAAGAAATTCTCGAATCAAATAAAGTTTTGATTCCCACTCCTCATCAAAAAGACCAGAAGGTTTATTCAAGCTTTCTACCTTCCACCAAGTTCCACGGCGTTTAAAACCGAGTGCAAAAGCATCGTCTTTTTCTGTGTCAGTTTCCAAACAATGTTCAATTGATGAGAAACTATACTCCATCTTGTTACGGTAGAAATAGTGGTTAGGTGAAGAAATGAACGCATCGAACTTGGAACGAATGTCTTGAATTCCAGAAAGTCGAGCGAAAGTTTCTAAAGTTGATTCTTTTTTTACTTCTTCTTGAATTTCAACGGGAACCTGAATGTATGGTCCGCCAGATATTTCTTGAAATTGTGTTAGCGTCTCTTGACTTGAGCGGTTTATGATTTCAATTAACTTAGCTTCAGCGTGCTTTTTGCGCTTAACATCAATTTTTACTTTAACAACTTGCCCTGGAAATGTGTTGTCAACAAAAACAATGAATTGACCTTCTTCGGAATGAATTTTGGCTATTCCCCGACCACCAAAAGCGTAATCAGTGATTTGTAATTCAACTTCTTGACCTCGATGAAACATATTAAATCATACCTCGAATTACACCTTTGTCTGATGATTCAATGAAAGAAAGGATTTCATCACGATTTTCACAGGCTTCAATTGTTTCTTTAACCGCACTTATTCCTTTCGATAAATTACTATTTTGAACGTAAAGAATGCGATAAATGTCTTCGATTTGTCGAACTAATTCATCTGAAAAACCTCTTCTACGGAGTCCAACAGAATTTACTCCTGCAAAAGTAAGTGGTTCTCTTGCCGCTTTAATATATGGAGGAACATCCTTTCGCACTAATGAAGCACCACCTATGAATGCGTGTTTTCCAATTTTTACGAATTGCTGAGCAGCAACTTTTCCTTCAAGAATAGCCCAATCATCGATTTCTACATGTCCGGATAAACCGGTATAGCTCGCCAAAATCACATTGTTTCCGATTTGGCAATCATGAGCCACATGCACATACGTCATTAGAAGGCAATTATCTCCTATAGCCGTTTTCCATTTATCTTTGGTTCCACGATGAATCGTTACGCATTCCCTAATTTTCGTATTATTTCCGATTTCAACGGTTGTATACTCACCATCGAACTTTAAATCTTGAGGAATGACACCAATGACCGCTCCTGGGAAAATCTCACAATTCTCACCAATTCTCGTTCCTGGATAAATAGTGACGTTTGGATGAATGTGTGAATTCTTACCTATAATTACGTCTTCAAAAATGGTAGAAAACGCATCGATTTTGACATCCTCTCCAATTTGGGAATTGCTAGAAACCGACGCTAGTGGACTGATCATGCTTTGTCTTTGATTATTTGCGCAAGCATTTCCGCTTCCATGACAACTTTTCCGTTTACATATGCTTGTCCACCCATTTCAACAAGACCGCGACGAATTGGCGATAACAATTTCAATTCAAAAACCAACGTATCTCCAGGGAGAACTTTTTGTTTAAATTTCACATTGTCGATTTTCATGAAATAAGTTGAATATAGATGGGGGTCTTCCACTTTACTCAATGCGAAAATTCCACCCACTTGAGCCATTGCTTCAATTTGAAGTACACCAGGAAAAACTGGATTACCTGGAAAATGTCCTGTGAAAATCGGTTCGTTCATAGTGATGTTTTTTACACCGATTATAGAATTTTCCTGAATTTCCATAATTTTATCAATCA
>JBEIKF010000276.1:0-3378 GCA_040379905.1 Crocinitomicaceae bacterium | reverse complement strand
TAAACAAAAAGAAAATAATCCTTGTTTAAAATGCAAAAATCAAAGAGGTCAGGCTATTAAAACCGGGAAATATATTCCAAAAACAAAGAAAAAAATTGAGAATTTTATTAATATTGGTTGGAATGGTACAAATGAAAGTGGATTTCATGCACTTCCAGGCAGTAAACGAGATGAGGGAGGCGATTTTGGGAATTGCTGTGGGGAATTTGCTTACTGGTGGAGTTCAACTGAGGACAGTTACAGTTTTGGAGGAAAACATTATAATCATAGCGCAAAAATTCGATTTTTAAAAGATGATTATTCAAATCTTCATGCCAATTCAATTAATAAAGGTAGTGGGTTGTCTATAAGATGTATAAAGGATTAATTTTTAAATAGCTTTCAAACTTTTCAAAATGAATTTATTGTTAACTTAATTTGGGTATACACTTAAAATTCACAAACCAAGAAATTCTATTTAATGATAATCAAAAGTTAAGTGCATATTTTATCAAGTTATTACCGCATATAACAAACAATTAAAATAATCTTCCCCTTATCTTTGCAAAAGCATGAAATTCTTCACAACAACCACGCTCGTAATTTCCATTTCACTCATCGGGATTGGCTTGACGCAAAAGGATAAAATCAACACAAAAATTCGAACGATCTTCAACATAAGTGATGATTCTGAATTCAATTGTGAGGCATATGAAAAGAATCAATATAGCTCATCGTTAAACAATTTCTTAAAAGATTACATCTTGGTATCGGAAAGAGAAGGCGTCAAAGCTTCAGCTGATTTAAAGTCGTTAAGAAGAAAAATCAAAGCTGGTCTTTTGATCGGAGTTCCTGAAAATAAAGGTTTCGTTCTTGATACGTTCCAATTCTCATACGCGGTGCTTACCCCCTACTCCAAAAATCTGTTAGATACCATTGGAATTCGATTTGAAAAAGCATTGAATAAAACACCACTCGAGGGCACAAATTTAATTGTTACCTCAATGACTCGAACGCTTTACACGGTTTCGAAATTGGTTAAAAATAACCGTACGGCCGTTAAACGAAGTCCGCATTTGAATGGAAATAGCTTTGACTTTTCATTTTCTAGATTTAACACGCCAAGAGCAATCGATAACTGTGAATTAACCTTTTTACAAGAAACCATTTCAAAGATTTTGTTGGACTTAAAAAATGAAAAACGCTGCTGGGTTACTTTTGAACGTTGGGAAGAATGCTTACATGTTGTGGCTAAAAAATAAACAGCAACCAAAAATTCCTTACAAAGTTGGATTAAACCTCTTGTCATTTTTTTGGGTTTATCTAAAAACAATCAACTACTTTTGACGCCGTGAAATCAGCATTGGTTTTAATATTATTCATCGTGAGTTCTCCCATTTTCGCTCAAAAGAAATTGGAAGCCAAACACATCAATGAAAAAATTTCCATTGATGGAGAACTGAAAGAAAATGCTTGGTCCAACGTAAAATACTCAAATAGTTTTACGCAAGTTAAACCCTATCCCGGAAAACCTGCCACGCGCGATACCAAAGTGGCTCTTTGCTATGACCACGAAGCGATTTACTTCGCTGCCATTTGCTTCGATCAAAAGGATTCAGTTTCTGAAGTTTTGTCTCTTCGGGATGATTACAATGCCAACTTGGATGCATTTGGAATATTCTTGGATACTTACAATGATGACCAAAATGGTTTTGGATTCGGTGTTACAAGCAAAGGGGTTCAACTAGATTTTAAAATTGCAAGTACAGAGTTTAATGATCAATTGAATTTAGTTTGGAACAGTGTTGTAAAAATTACCGATACAGCTTGGATTGCCGAAATTAAAATTCCTTTCTCTGCCATCCGTTTTCCAAAAAAACAAATTCAAGATTGGGGAATCAATTTTACACGTCAAATCAGTCGTTACAGAGAAGAATCAACTTGGAGCCCCGTTAACCCAGATTTAGAAAACTACTTACTAGAAGCAGGTGATGTAGTTGGTATTGAAAATATTGATCCACCGCTTCGATTGGCACTTATGCCCTATGTTTCCTCGTATCTGAATCATTCAAAAGCCGACGGAACAACAACCTCATTGAACGGAGGAATGGATATAAAATATGGGATTAATGAAGCCCTTACCCTAGATGTGACGCTCGTCCCTGACTTTGGCCAAGTCGTTTTCGATCAGCAAGTATTGAATATAAGCCCATTTGAAATTCAGTTTAACGAGAATAGGCAATTTTTCACGGAAGGAACGGAATTATTTACAAAAGCGGGATTGTTTTACAGTCGTAGAATTGGCGTTCAAGCTCCTCAATCCGTGCTTCAAACATTATTAAATGATGACGAATACCTATCAAATTTGGCATCCGCTACACAATTATACAATGCGAGTAAGGTCTCTGGAAGGTTGAAGAATGGTCTCGGCGTTGGTGTTTTCAATGGTATCACCGCTCCCCAATATGCTACAGCCGTGAACAAAATCACGAAGGAAGAACGTGAAATTTTGGCCTCTCCGCTGACTAATTATAACGTATTGGTTTTTGACCAAAATTTAAAGAATAACAGTTCGGTAACGTTTACAAATACAAATGTTTGGCGGGCAGGAAGTTTTTACGATGCAAACGTCAGCGGATTCAATTTCAACATAAATACAAAAGACAACAAGTTCAATTTCAATGGAAAAACCAGCCTTTCAGCCAAGTTGAATAAAGTATCCACGGAATTGGGTTATAATTACAATTTGAATTTCAACAAACAACGCGGAGCATTCATATATGGAGTAGGTTATTTGGAAGAGTCGGATACATACGATCCAAATGATCTCGGATTTAATGCAATGAATAACCGAAGAAACATCGAGTTGTCGAGCGCTTATCGCATCTTCAATCCAAAATGGACAAAACTAACTCGAGTTATTTTTAGCGGCTCCGTTTCAATGAGTCGATTGTACAATCCAAACGTTTACACCGGTTCCTATTGGAATGGGAATTTCGTTGTTGTTTCAAGTAAATTCAATGCTGCTGGAGTTCGATTGAATGGTGCTTTCACGGATTATCGGGATTATTTCGAACCAAGAACGTGGGGACGTGTTTTCAATTATCCATCTTGGCAAACAATTGGCGGATGGGTTTCATCGAACTATCAGAAAAAAGTGGCTCTAGATGCTGTAATTAATTATTCATTCATCTCTGCGCTTAATTGGAAAGAATTTGATTACAATATTAACCCAAGATTTCGTTTGTCTGATCACATTTTTATAATTCCTGAGTGGACACAAAACTGTCAACTAAACTCACAGGGTTATGCCGTTCCGTTTGGAATTCCAGTTGATACAACTAGTGAAATTGTTTTCGGAACTAGAAATCGTATAGACATTACGAGCGCGATTAATTT
>JBEIKF010000275.1:0-3413 GCA_040379905.1 Crocinitomicaceae bacterium | reverse complement strand
TTAATAGAACTCTCAGTAGAAAAGAATTTCTATATTTTTGATGACGCGACATACCGACCATTCAATTTGGACGATCCACTCCCATCTCTTGTTTCGTTGAATTCTGAGAAAGTTATTCACGCAATGTCTTTTTCTAAAATACTGGCTCCAGGACTTCGAACAGGATTTATCGCTATTCCGAATGGGTTGATTAATGATTTCGTTGCTGCAAAATCAAATCTCAGTTTAAACAATTCGGGTATTACTCAAAAAATCGTTTCGGAATGGTTAGAAATTAATGACTACGATTTAACAAATCATTTATCTAATGCAAAAGAAAGATTAAAAAGAAATCGAACGATTTTAACCGTGCACGAGATTGATTATAATGGAGGTTTTTTTTGCACATTAAAGTCTAACAAATTAATTAATTACGAATTTTGTGAAAGATTATTATTGAATGAGAATATTGGCGTAATTCCGATGATGCTTTTTTCTGAAAATTCGAGATACCAGAATCAAATGCGAATTTGTGTAGCGAATATTGATGATGAAGATTTGGATAACGTCTTACGAAGAATAAAGAATTTCGAAGCTTGAACGAATGAATATTAAAGGAGTTTTATTTGTAGAAATATATGTCGGCATGGCCAAGATGGTGGCATGGTGGCATCAAATGGCTTTGGGATTTACTTTGAAAGGAATTAAGGAGAAAAAAGGTCAACACGGACTTGAAATTACCTATTGGCTGCAACACGGAGAGGTAAATATCCTTATTACATCGGCACTTGAACCCGCAGCACATGATGTCGTTTCCTTTGTAGACAGACATGGTAATTCAATTAAGCGCTTTGGAATTGAGGTAGATTCAATCGAGGAAACCGAGCATTTATTAAAAAATAATGCAGCTATCATTTCAACTAATAAAATAACTGAAAAGTTTGATGAGGAATCAAGCTCTTTTATCAGTATAAAATTATTTGACG
This sequence comes from Crocinitomicaceae bacterium, assembly GCA_040379905.1. Taxonomy (GTDB): domain Bacteria; phylum Bacteroidota; class Bacteroidia; order Flavobacteriales_D; family Crocinitomicaceae; genus UBA952. The sequence continues at coordinate 2,448 of JBEIKF010000275.1, read as the reverse complement.
ATAACGAGCTGACCTTCGTAGAACGAAAAAACACAGACGCTCCTTTTGCTGGATTCAAAAAAACAAACAACATTTCAGGAGATCAATTTCTAAAACGAATCGATCATTTGGCATCAGTTGTGCGAATAAACGAGGCGGATTTTTGGAATAATTACTTAACTCGTATATTAAACCTAAATCTCATTCAAACGATCGGCGAAGAGTTTTTTGCCAATTTACTATCAGGGATGAAAATGCACGTTTTAAGTTCTCCAGGTAATTCTTTTAACAAGGTTATTGTTGAGCCACTTCCTGAAAAAGAAAAGAAATCACAAGTTGATATTTTCTTAAGTAATCATTTCGGTAATGGAATTCAACACCTTGCTTTTGAAGTAGATGACTTGATTTTAACAGTTGAAAAACTAAAAGAAAATGGCTTAAATTTCACACCTGTTCCGGCAAAATATTACGAAGATCTTAAAACACAAGCGCCAGAACTTCCAATCGAAATGCTTCGGAAAGCTAATATTTTATGCGAAAAGGAGGATGATAAAATCTTGCTTCAAGTATTTACCGAGCCAATTGGTGATCGCCCTACCCTATTTTATGAGTTTATTCAACGAATAAATGATTACCAAGGATTTGGAGCGACCAACGTGAAACAACTTTTCAAATCCTTGGAATTACATCTGAGCAATGATTGAAATTAAAGATCATTCGGGACTTTCAGGAACCCCATTATCTGTTTTTTTACCCAAAAACGATGAAGAACTTATATCATTTCTAAAAACGAATACGAAGTCTAAATTTAGAATTGGAGCTGGATTGAGTGGAGTAAGCGGAGCTGCTGTACCTAAGAGTGATGAGATTTTTATTGATTTTTCCAATTATAAATCGCTTGAATGGATTGATAAGCGAGTGGGAATTATTTCAGCTTCTGCAGGAAATACAATGCAAGAAATTATAGATTTTGTCGAATCAGAAGGATGGAGTTTTCCTGTAATGCCTGGAAGTTTGAAAATGGCTACCCTTGGCGGAATGATAGCCTTTAACGGCGGGGGACCCTATTCGTTGAAATATGGGAAGATAGGGTCTTTTGTCAAAGAACTTGAGATAATTACAACCACTGGTTCGACATGTAACTTTGGATCAGAGTGCAAGAAAATTTCTGAAGGGCCTGATTTCACGAAACTTTTCATTGGTTCAGAGGGCACGTTGGGATTTATCAGTAAAGCGTCCTTATCCTGTGTTCGAATGCCTGAAATTGAATTGTTTCGAATTTCACATCCTTCGTTTTATGAACTCACAAATGCAATTTCCGATTTCCTAATCTACGATCCAATCTATCTTGAAATGGCTGAACCAGATGCGCTTCAATTTAGTTCAAAAGTGAATGAATCAGTTATATGGCTTGGGGTTGAGAAAGGAACGAAAATCGATTATGATCGACACGCGAAATTAAAAATTGATAGCATAGAAAATAAAGAAATTTCCGAACGGTTTGACATTGGATTTAATCTTCAAGAATACAAAAAGTTCATTGATTTGGATATTAGTTTTCCCTTACGAAACACGGCAGATTTGCTTTCCGAATTGAAGAATCTTTTAAATAAGTATACATTTGAATCTGCTTTTTTTGGCCATGCTGGTGACGGAAATTGGCATATCCATGTATTTTTCGATGATTCAAATCCTATTTCTGAAGAAGTAATTGAACAGTTCGATGCCATTCTTTTAAAATATGGCGGCCACATTAGCGGTGAACACGGCATCGGTGAAATTCATAAAAAACGATTTGTTAAAACGATGAGTGATTTTCATAAGGAATTATACAAGTGCCTAAAATCGCATCTTGACCCTCATTTTCAACTTCCTTCACTTTTTTAAATGGACTATTTTCTTCTGATTGAGTACGATCATATTTCCAAATTTGAAATTGAAGATTTAATGCCATTTACCGATTCATGGTGTGAAAAATTGACAGATTTAACCCGTAAAAAAGAAAGTTTACTTGCACGATGTTTAGTGAATAAACTTTGTGAAAAACTTGAATTAGGTTCCATTCACAAATGCGGATTTAAAAAAGACTCAAAAGGACGACCCTATTTATCTAATCATCCTAATTTGTTTCTTTCCATCACGCACTGTCAAGGTTTTGTTTTCGCTACAGCATCCAATTCTCCTGTTGGAATTGACTTTGAAAAAATTGATTCCACTTCCAGTGAAGATCTAAAAATTGCATTCAATGAACTCGATTGGAAAACCGTTTCAGCTGATATAAATTCATTGTTCAAATACTTTTCCCTAAAGGAATCTTATTCAAAAATGATAGGTACGGGTTTTACGACAGAACCTGCTGAAATTCAACTAGTAGACATAGAAAAGAATAGCTATTATTCGTTTTTTGAAATTAATGGTCTTAGATATGTTTTTACGATAATTACTTTACAAATTGAACCCGAAAAATTC
>JBEIKF010000274.1:0-3422 GCA_040379905.1 Crocinitomicaceae bacterium | reverse complement strand
GTAAACACTTCCTTGTACTATTGGAAACAAGGCTTGTTCATAACCATATTTCGGCTCTGTGCGCTCCATTTGTTCGAAACAACGTTTCAACCAACGATGCGTCATGTGCATGGAGCGTTTGGCATAGTCATATTCGCATGGATATGGTGTGCATTCATCAAAAGCCATTATGATGTCGGCTCCGATTGAACGTTGGATGTCAATGGCTCTTTCCGGGGTAAAAACGTGATAACTACCATCCAAATGCGATTGAAATTTCACGCCTTCTTCTTTTATTTTGCGAGTTCCAGATAATGAATAAACTTGATAGCCGCCACTGTCCGTTAAAATAGGCCGTTCCCAACCGATGAATTGATGCAAACCACCTGCTTTTTCAATTACCTCTGTCCCTGGACGAAGAAAAAGGTGATAGGTATTTCCAAGAATTATTTGTGCTTGCACATCATCTCTTAATTCCTGCTGATGAACCCCTTTGACTGTTCCTGCGGTACCAACAGGCATAAAAATCGGTGTTTCAATGGTTCCATGTTCCGTATGAAGCAATCCGGCTCGTGCTTTCGTGGAAGAATCTAGGTGAATCAGGTCAAAGTGCATAAAAATGTTGAAAAATACCTTTGGCAAAGATACGGCTATTTAATTTGTCAAGTCATCTTTGTAATCAATTAGTAGGATGACATTATTCCCAGAACCTGAATTTAGCCTGTTTACCATCATTTTTGGTGTGTTCGTTTTGTTTCTAGTAGTTCAGTTCATTTACGTAACCTTCATTCACGCAAAATTCGCTTTTTATAAGGAAGAACAACCAGTTTCAAATCAACCTTTGGTTCCCGTTAGTATTATAATTGCGGCCAGAAACGAATCGGATAATTTGTATGACAATTTACCCGTTATTTTAAGCCAGGATTACCCCGAATATGAGGTGATTGTAGTAAATAATCAATCGATTGACGACAGTGGGTGGTTGTTAACAGCTTTTAGCAGGCAATTCGCCAACTTGCGCGTAGTTGAGCTAGGGAAAAATAAGCATTTGCGTCCAGGAAAAAAACTACCGATAACCTTAGCGATTAAAGCTGCAAAATATGATCATTTTTTGTTGACTGACGCTGATTGTAAACCATCAAGCAATCAATGGATACGTCAGATGGCATCTCGTTTTACTTCCTCTAAACAAATCGTTATAGGTTATGGACCCTATTTAAAAAGTAAAGGATTTTTGAATCGTCTAATTCGATTCGATACTGCATGGATTGGCGTAAGTTATTTTTCCATGGCTCTTGCGAAGTTACCATACATGGGTGTTGGGCGCAATATGGCTTATACAAAGGGTGTCTTTGATTCCGTTAATGGTTTTCGATCTCATTACGCATTGCCCTCAGGTGATGATGATTTATTCATTCAGGAAGCAGCAAAAAAGTCGAACTACACAATCAGCATCAATCCAAATTCGTTTTGTTATTCCGCCCCCGCGCCAAGTTGGTCTCGATGGATTCGACAAAAGACGAGGCATTATTCTACATCAAGTCGCTATAAGGTTATTAAAAAGTCGTTGTTAGGAATATATCCCCTCTCTCTTCTTTTGATGTGGTTTTCATTTGTTCCTTTGCTCTTTAGTGAGAACTTTCGCATCTTCAGTTCCATTTTGTTTGTAGTTGTTATTCTCTACAAATGGTGGATTCAAGGACGTTGTTTGAGTCAGTTGAAAGAAAAGGGATTTGTACGTTATTTTCTTTTCTGGGACTTATTTTACGCCCTTTTGATGCCGTTTCTTTACTACATTTCGGAACGACAAAAGTATTATAGATGGTAGAAAATGAACATTTATCGGATAAAGCGAAGCTCGACTTACAACTTGTTGAGTCGGCACGTTCCGGTAATCAAGCTGCCTATGCTGAATTAATGGACCGCTATCGAGATTCCATTTACTTCATGATGCTCAAAATGGTTAAGAATACGGATGATGCCGACGATTTGACAATCGAAGCATTTGGAAAGGCTTTTAGTCGTTTGGATCAATACTCTCCAAGTTTTGCTTTCAGTACTTGGTTATTTAAAATTGCATCGAACAATAGTATTGATTTCATTCGTAAAAAACGTGTTCAACTCACTTCCATGGATACAGGAATTGTCATGGATGATGGTGAAAAGATCCATATTGATGCAAAATCCACGACTTTGAATCCAGAAGAAACGATCATGCAAGGCCAACGAGTTGATCATATGCGTTTGTTAGTGAGTAAGTTAAAACCGAAGTATCGTGATTTAGTAGAGAAAAGGTATTTTGAGGAGTTGAGTTACGAAGAAATTGCCGATCAATTGAATCTTCCTTTAGGAACCGTTAAAGCGCAATTGTTTCGTGCCCGGGATTTTTTAGCAGCGATGATGGATAAGACCAAAGATGCCATCTGATTTAATCTTAAGTTATTTTCCGGAGTTAACTTCCAAACAAATCGAACAATTTTCGAAGTTGCAGGAATTATATGTTCATTGGAACGAGCAAATCAATGTTATATCAAGAAAGGATACCGAAAATTTTTACGAACGACACGTCTTGCATTCTTTGGGAATTGCCAAAGTGATTCAGTTTAAAAAAGACACAAAAATTATGGATGTCGGAACAGGTGGTGGATTTCCAGGAATTCCGTTGGCTATTCTATTTCCCGATTGCGATTTCTTATTAGTGGATTCAATCGGTAAAAAAATTAAAGTCGTGAATGAAGTGGCCCATGAACTTGGATTAAAAAATGTAACAGGAATTCACGAACGAGCCGAAAAAGTGGCAGGAAGTTTTGATTTTGTGGTCAGTCGAGCTGTAACACAAATGCCAGAATTCATTACTTGGGTGAAAAACAAAGTTTCAAAAACATCCAAAAATTCGCTTCCCAATGGCATTCTCTATCTCAAAGGAGGGGATTTGTCTGAGGAAATGAAAACCGTTAAACAGTGGAGTAAAGAATATAAGTTGAAAGATTTTTTCGAAGGCGAATTCTTTGAAACGAAGAAAGTTGTTTACGTGAAATTTTAATCTATGAATTTCTTATCTTTATTTAAGGAAAAGAAAGCCAGTCAATTACATATTATTGAAGTAACGAAAAGATAAATTTGATTTTACAAATAATCTTTAACTTTGATATATGAATCTTGATGAATCGAAATTAGAGGCTATAAGGCAATATCTGTCCACACGACCCGTGTTAAGAGCTTATTTGTTTGGTTCATATGCACGGGAATCTGCTGATAATGAAAGCGATATAGATATCCTTGTTGATCTTGATTACTCGCAAAAAATTGGTCTCGGTTTTATTCAGATGCAATTAGATCTTCAGAAAATTCTTAATCTAAAGGTTGATTTAGTTTCTTCAAATGGTCTTTCGCAGTATTTGAAACCCATTATTGATCAAGAAAAAAAATTGATTTATGCGCGG
>JBEIKF010000273.1:0-3429 GCA_040379905.1 Crocinitomicaceae bacterium | reverse complement strand
GAAGTATATCGAAACAACCATTGGTAAAAACTACCTTTTCGTTTTTCAAGTGATACATGGCAACAAAACGTGCCGCTTCTTCAGTTGTAACGATCTTCGATTTTACGAAATCCAATCGAGCTGACATCAATCAAGCAAATTGGTTCGTTCATTTGGAAATACAAGTGAAGGCTTGAATGTTTTCGCCTCTTCAAAATCCATAAATCCGTAACCAATAATAATAATAATATCATCAACGGCGACTCGTCTTGCAGCAGGGCCATTTAAACAAATCATACCTGATTTTCGATCCCCTTTAATTACGTATGTTTCAAAACGCTCACCGTTATTAATATTCACAATTTGAACGCGCTCCCCTTCAAGTAAATTGGCAGCTTCCATCAATTCTTGATCTATTGTGATACTTCCAATGTAATTCAATTCGGCCTGAGTAACCCGAACTCGATGAATTTTTGATTTTAGTACTTGAATCAACATAAAATTGAAAAAATGAGCGACAAAAATAAAGCAAATTAACGGATTACAACAATAAATTATCAATCAGCCTCACTTCACCACAATAAGCTGCGATACAACAAACAGTCGGTTCCGCCCAATCTTCCGCTTCTAAAAGATTTTCTGCATTCACAATTTCAAGATATTCTAATTTTAAAGTGCTTTTTTCAAAAAAGTCGATAGCTCTGTTCTTTAATTCTTTTGGATTCAAATTCGACTTGTTGGCTTCAATGAATTTCAGGGTCTCCCAAATGATCAAAGCTTCCACTTTTTGTTCTTCAGATAAACGCATGTTTCGACTACTCATGGCCAACCCACTTGGTTCTCGAAGCGTATCGCATGCAATAATTTCTACTGGAAAACCATAAGCTTTTGTCATGAATCTAATTATCGCCAATTGTTGGAAATCCTTTTGTCCAAAATAAGCTTTTTGTGGGGTAACCAATTTGAAAAGGTTATGAACGACATGAACTACACCCTTAAAATGCCCTGGACGGAATTTCCCTTCTAACACTTCGTCGAGGCGACCTAAATCGATAGGTGTAAAATTGTCGTTTGAGGGATATATTTCCACAGTTTCCGGGTAGAATACAATGAAATTTGAACAATTTTCCTTCAACAAATCCAAGTCCTTTTCGATTGTTCTTGGATAGTGAAGAAGATCTTCTTTGTTGTTGAATTGAGTTGGGTTAACAAAAATGCTTACAACTACAAGGTCATTTTCTTCAGATGCACGTTGAATAAGCCGCAAATGACCTGTATGTAATGCCCCCATTGTAGGAACAAAACCAATACTTTTTGAATTGTTTTTAGCTTCAGCCAGTACTTTTTGTAATTCAAAAACAGTTTTTACTATCATTTCCTATGGCGTATCAAGAGCAAAGCTATGGCTTTTTATGAAAGTTCATGAAAAATTAGTAACTTTGCATCCTATCAATTTTGAATGGAAAAGAAAAAAGTTCTATTTATTTCCCAGGAAATATTCCCATTTTTACCTAAATCAGACATTTCTTCTACAGCCAGAAGGTTGCCGCAAGTAGTTCAAGAGGCGGGAAAAGAAATTCGCGTTTTTACTCCTCGTTTCGGAGCTATAAACGAGCGCAGACATCAACTTCATGAAGTTATTCGTTTGTCTGGTTTAAATATTTGCATTGACGACCACGATCATCCGTTGATTATTAAGGTTGCATCTGTTTCATCAGCAAGAATGCAGGTATATTTTATCGATAATGATGAGTATTTCAAAAGAAAAACGACGCTTCAAGACGAAAATGGTAAATTCTATGAGGATAACGATGAGCGTGCAATGTTTTTCTGTCGAGGAGTATTAGAAACAGTTAAAAAATTAGGTTGGCAGCCAGATGTAATCCATTGTCATGGATGGTTGACAGGAATTATGTCGCTTTATATTAAGCACATTTACAACAAAGACCCTCATTTTAAAGAAACTAAAGTCGTTTATTCTTTGTACAACGATGCATTTGAAGTGCCATGGGATAAGCGTTTTTCTGAGAAGTTAAAATTTGATGGGTTCCCTGAAGAAGTGGCAAAGAAATTTGAAGACACATCTTTTCTAAATGTAACAAAATCTATTATTGATTACTGTGACGGACTTTCTATTGCAGTAGATAACCTCAATCCAAATCTAAGGGCTATTTTTGATACAGCCGTGCATTGTCATAAATTGGATTATGTGCAGGAAGAAAATCAAGCAAAGGAATTTTCGGTTTTCTTTGATAAGGTTGTTGATGAAAGTGTCTTGGCATAAATCAAATGAAAAAGTATATCAATCATACATTTTTATTTTTTGCAGCTTTAGTTATTCTCAGTTCGTGTAAAAAAAAAGATTTTTTGAATGGAAAAGATGCCATCGATTCCAATGAGATTCTTAATGGAATTACCACTGATACTTTTGACATTATAACCTATACAATAGCAGAGGACTCAACCATCACTAGTAATCCCGCTAATTCAGTTTTGGGTAGCTACAATGATCCAAAGTTCGGTAAAATGCAAGCTTCATTTTATACTCAGTTTAGACTTGGGACGTTGAATCCAGATTTTGGTGATATTAATTCCATTAGAATTGATTCATTTGTCTTGGCCATGAAATATGTAGGATATTACGGTGACCTGAGAGAGCAGTCCTTTGAGGTATTTGAAATGGATGAATCAATATACCTTGATTCAAATTATTACGCATTTTCAGAAAAAGCGATTAAAAACACGAATTTAATACCATTAGGGAATAGAAATATCATTCCAAATCCGAACGAAAAGACTGTTGTTGGGGGGGATACGGTGGACGCTCAAATGCGCATTCAACTCGATACAAATTTCGCTAAGTATTTGATAAATGAAGCTAAATTTGGAACTGGGTTTAGTAGCAATGAAAATTTTGTAAACTTTTTTAAAGGAATCAAAGTAAATACCAGTAATTCAAATCAATCGAAAGGAGAAGGAGGAGTATTTTACTTTAATTTGAATGACCCAGCGTCCAAGGCAACTATTTATTTCACTCAGGATACAGTAAGTAAAACTTTTGATTTATTGATTAATACGAGTTGCGCTGACTTTAATCATGTTGATATAGATAATTCAGGGTACCCCATTCAAAACGTTTTGACTGACTCGATAAATGGCTTGACAGAGTTCTATGCTCAAGCATTTAAGCATCGTGCGGTAGTCAAAATTCCCGGACTGAAAGAACTTTCAGAGAAAACAGTAATTCATCGCGCAGATTTAACACTTCCAATTCAATATCAAACAGGTTATAGATATCGTCCTGGTTTTAGTGTTTCGGCAGCTACAAAATTGAAAAGCACTGATTTAAGCTATACTAGTTTGGGAATTCTTGGAGAATTGGACGACAACAAAAAGCATTTCAAACTTAATCTTAAAAATTATGTTCAAGCGGTAGTAAACAAAAACATT
>JBEIKF010000272.1:0-3434 GCA_040379905.1 Crocinitomicaceae bacterium | reverse complement strand
TATGATAACCTTTCGAATCGCCAAGCTCACTATGAGCAAACCGGGCCTGAGATTTGGGAGCAAACGGAAGGAAAAGTAACACATTTTGTCGTTGGTGTAGGAACAGGAGGAACGATTTCCGGCGTTGGTAAGTACTTAAAAGAGAAAAATCCAAACATCAAAATTTGGGGTATCGATACATACGGTTCGGTTTTCAAAAAGTATAAAGAAACTGGAATCTTTGATGAAAATGAGATTTATCCATACATCACTGAGGGAATAGGTGAGGATATTTTGCCTGCCAATGTCGACTTTGATGTGATTGATTTATTTGAAAAAGTAACGGATAAAGACGCGGCTGTTTACACGAGAAGATTAGCTCGCGAAGAAGGGATTTTTGTTGGAAATTCTGCTGGTTCAGCGATAAAAGGATTGTTGCAATTGAAAGATAAACTGACTGCTGATGATGTAGTTGTTGTTCTTTTTCACGATCATGGGAGTCGTTACGTTGGAAAAATTTTCAATGATGAATGGATGAAGGAACGAGGTTTCCTAGAAGAAAATATCATTACAGCTGGAGACTTAATTGCAAAACATGCCGATAAGCCGTTGGTTTCACTTTATGCCGAAGAACTTGTTTCACACGCAATTGCTAAAATGCGAAATTTCGGAATATCACAGATTCCAGTCATGAAGGATGGTAAATTCGTTGGTTCGATTGATGATAGTCACGTTTATCAGTTGTTGGTCGATGAACCACATTTGCGCGACGCACCAATTTCTTCCATTATGAATCCGGCATTTCCAGTTGTGAAAACGACTACCCCGATTGAAGACGTTTGTAAATTAATCAATAAGCAAACACCGGCGGTTTTAGTCGAATTGGCAAATGGCAAGTTTCACATCGTTTCAAGATACGACGTAATTTCAGCAATGTCCTAATGGAAAAGCGCATCTTCGTCGACCAAATGGGACGAAGTGTTGAAGTCCCGATTTCAATAAAACGAATCGTTTCTTTGGTTCCCTCCCAGACTGAATTGCTCCATTATTTCGGTTTGGAAAATGAGGTTGTTGGAATAACCAAATTCTGCATTCATCCTGATTCTTGGTTTAAATCCAAAACACGCATCGGTGGAACCAAGCAATTGAAAATCGATGAAATTATTGCTTTGAAACCTGATTTAATCATTGGCAACAAGGAGGAAAACACCAAAGACGATATTGAAAAATTAGAACAAAATGGATTGTCTGTCTGGATGAGTGATATCAATTTGTTTGACGAAGCATTACAAATGATTGTACAAGTTGGATTGATGTGTGGAAAAGAGCAAGAGGCACTAAAATTGTCAACAAAAATTATTCACGGATTTAAAGAGATTTCATCAATAGGTGAGGGCAGAGGCTTATTGTATTTAATTTGGGATGAACCTTCTTTTGTGGTAGGAAAGAATACATTCATTGATTCGATAATAGAAAAAATCGGATTTATCAATGCGTGTGATTTAAGTCGATATCCAAATTTAAGTGAATTACCAAATCCCAATCCCGATTTGATTTTCTTGAGCTCTGAGCCTTTTCCGTTTAATGAGCATCACATTGAGAAGTATCAAAAGCTATTTCCGAATTCCAAAATTATACTTGTTGATGGCGAAATGTTTTCGTGGTATGGTTCGAGGATGTTGGAATCTGTGCGATATTTTCAAAAACTAATGAATTGAGTTTTATTTTACTTTTTTAATTCGGTACAAAGAAACTCCTCTTCGGTATTTCCATTCTTTGTCGTTCTTATTAAATGGAACTTTTTCTCCTTTGTATACAATGCTGAAATTCCAAAGAGTCCGATTCGCTCGGTATAGTTTCTTCGTCTCCCAAGGAAAACCAATATCTTGCTTTTGACCAACACAAAGTTGACTTCCAGGTGTAAGAATAAAAATTGAATCTTTGTTGTTGAATGATAAATAACGACTATCCGAAGGAGCGATGATGCTAACTGTATCTTTCGTATTATTTTTCACTACATAAGCCAAATTCAAAACAGCATCACAGGAAGTCAAGGTGAAAAGCAGAAAAGGTACTAATTTCAGAAGTTTCAATTTTGTAACCGTTTTCAAATCAATTTATTGAATTGTAATACGTCTTAAAGCTTTCACAATTACTCATCAATTCATCAAAATGTTCAGGGAACTCATTTCTTAGTTTGTTATAATAGCTATTTACCAGTGGTTTATCATCTCCGTATTCGTTACGTCTATCATTAAAAAGTAATTTGTAGTTTTCACATCTTCCAGCCATTCTTAGGGAAAGCGCTTTATATTCCTTACTTGTTGTTGAATTGTAAGTTTCCAAATAATATTTCTTTGCCAATCTACATTCAAAAAATTCGAAATTATCTGCTAAAGGCGATTCCAAGAAACTTTGAGACCAAGCATACCTGCGCATCATCCAGGAATTGCCATATTGCGTCATATTGAAGTAACAATTCGCAATGTGAAAAGCGGCATATGCTTTTTTATTTCCGGAAAAAGATTGAAAATCGGATTTCAGATTGATTAATTTTCGTGTAATCGACTCTTTGGTGAAAACAACCGTGTCCATAGGTGTTTTGCTATGCTCAAGATAGAAATTTGTATAAAAGGGGTTTGAGTTTAAATAGGTTTTGAACGGATAATATTCCGATTTCCAGAGTGTATCGTTTACCTTTTCAAAAGCGCCGAGTGCCTCATTCAGTTTATCTTCACGAATAAATTTCGTACCCAATAAATCATATAAGCGATCAATTTCCTTGGTTAAATTCTCTTTTTTCCAGCTTTCAAAACTCGAAGTTTGATTGTTTGGCTCTTTGATGTCCCTTATCAGACTTTTCATTTCCTCGGTCGAGTAGGCGTCGTTCAAGTATAAAAAGTAGTCGTAATAATAATTTAAAAACCAGCTACTTTGAACGCCATTCGGTCTCCAATAAACATCCTTCAATTCATAATAATATTCATCTTCGTAGTATATTTCACTGTTGTTTAATTTTGAAAACAAATAAGCTGCGTCTGTTGTGTTTTTCTTGAATTCTAGTTCACGAGCGATAGCAAAAACGAATTTGTTGTGATTTAAGCTTGCTTCTTTTTGAAGTGTTTCTTGAACCTGGGTATTTTTTAAATCGGGATTTTCAGAGGAATGAACGTTATCTAATGACAAAAGCATTTCTTTGAATCGTTTTTCTTCTTCATTTGCAGGTTGAATGGAATTAATAGAAGCAACCAAATTTCTTTTTCCAGCCATGAATAATGCGTAGTTCTCCAAAAGTTTCCAACTTGAAGATTGAAATTTTGTTTGTTTCATCCATGAAGCCACTTTTTCAGCATATTCCCTGTCTTTTTCAATACGCTCGTTTTGAACTTTGAACAATTCCTCTTCCATCCAATAACCACTGTAATAGTTCGCGCTGCCAATGGAGTTGTTGAAAT
>JBEIKF010000271.1:0-3440 GCA_040379905.1 Crocinitomicaceae bacterium | reverse complement strand
CCCATGCTTTGAAATTTGTTTGAGGAGTATAATAATTTCTGTAAGTAATCGCCTTTAACATTGTTTCCTGAGTCAAATCTCTTGCATCATCTCGATTTCTAGTAAAACTCATAGCAAACGACTGCAAATTATTTTCGATTCCAATTAAGGCGTCATTAAATTCAATTGTTGACATGGCTTTTATTTTTGTTTAACGTTTTCATCGTAAAGTTAAACACTTTTTGTTTAGCGTTTTACTTTTTTTGTTAAACATTTTTAAATTATTTTCGCCAACACGCTGAATATCAATGTCAGCTTGAAAAGTAGCTACAAAATAAATTAATGAAAATCAAAGGATTATTACAAAAAAAATCAAAATTTCTCCATTTTCACGGATTGCATTGATTACAATACATCGGGTCTTCGAACTCTTTTCCGTGAGGAAACTGCTTCTTTTCTTCTAAGCCACATGACAAACATCCATAGTTGTGAAAAAGAGTTGAATTGGTCGGAAAATTGCAGAGTTCACAAGGTAAACCTGAAATAACCTCTTTTACAACAAAACCAGGCGCATTGCAATTCGGACATGTCGATTCAATATTCTGAATAAGCTTGTTCATTGCCGATTCTATGACTTTCATACGAGTCGGATTGTGCATTGCCCGCATATCTGTTTCAATATATGCCTGACCGAAATTAGCGATGCAGTAATCGAAATATTCAAGTAAAAGCGCTTCATCGTTTATACCTTTTCTAAGAAAAGAATGATCATTTTGATCTCTTTTGATAATTAACGCGTGAGAAGGAAAATGAACTGCTTTTGCAAAATCGATTAATTCCGATTTATTGCGAATAAATTTTGCATTGAAATTTGTTTCCAAACTGATTTCGCGCGCAATGATCTCAACCTTGTTCTTTTTATCAATGAGCATTATCAACTCATCATCGGCATTTGCGAAATATAAACTCGGATGCGGGCCAAATGACCCTTCGCTTGCAACGGCTAAATCACAGTTGTTTTTATCCATGGCGACCAAACATTTCAACCGAATCGTTTCCAAAGCGTCCTGTTGCCGTTCAATTTCGCCTGAAAAAGTTCCGAATGTATCTGTATCAAATTCCTCGTCAACAAAACAACGAACGCCAAGTTTATCCGCTAAAATCGGGGAAATGACCGCTTCCTTTTTGTGTTTGGTAGCAATAATCAATCTGCGATTCTTGAAGATTTCCATAATTGACTAAATCAAATGTCTAGTTGAACAATCGAGCCGTCGCGAATTGCAATGAAAGATAAGCTTGTTGGTTTTTAGTCAACGCTTCAATGTATTTCAATTTCGATTGAATGTAAGCCGTTTCGCGCGCGTTGATAAGGAATAAGGAACTCTCTCCTCCTTCAAACATCGTTTTTTCGGCATCCAATAGGCGTTTGGAATCAGAAACCGTATTTCGATAAATTTCCAATTGAACAATTGAGTTCTTTAAATCAACGTTGGCATTTTGAATTTTCGCCAATAAGTATGCCTTATTGTTTTCGAAGTTCAACTTTTCATCCTGTAATTTGATATTCGAAAGCTGAAAATCGGCTCGTTCTTTTCGAAGAAAAACTGGCATTTCAAAATTGAAACCCCATTTGTAATTGTTCACACTAAACTGATTGAATGGATTATAATTAACCGGTTCATTCAGGAAATTATAGTTTAAATTCAACGTAGGCTTCAATTGTTCTTTTTTCAAACGTTGATCGACTTCCAAACTTTTGATTTTAAAATTGGTAATTTGCAAATAAGGATGATTATTTAACGTTGAATCAATAATTGTTTCTGATAATGTCAAAAGTGCTTTAATGGAAATGCTATCCAAAGAAACGGGTCTTGTTAAACTATCCAACTCGAGGGGAACTAAATTCTCCTCCCACAAATAAGTAGCCAATTTATTTATAGCATTCTGCTGTTCTGCTTCGAAAGAGCGCAACATTGATTCACGATTTTGAACTTGAATTTTTGCCTCAACACTGTCAATAAACGGTCTGTCACCATATTCAGCAGATTGCTTAACGGCTTGCAAACGCACCCGAGCTAAATCTAATGCTTCCGACAGTACTTCTCTTGAATTGTGAGCCAAAAACCAATTCCAATAGGCATACCCTGCTTCATAGATTAATTCATTCAATTGCAATTGACGTTCAAAAACAGTGCTTTGCTGAAAAATCTTAGACTTAGCCAGTTCCGCTCTACGCTGATCGATAAATAACCCTTGTCCAAGCGTTAGGGACGCTCCCCCATACCATAAACCACCTTGAGGAGATTTTTCCTGATCGTCAATGTAGATTCCTTGATTATTTTCGAAGCCCGTTTTTAATTCAAGTCCATACCAAGTTGGGACTTTTAAGCCTGCATCCAATAAACTGTAGTATTGTTTTGAATTATAGTATTTCTGATTTAGGCTATTATAAACTTTCGGATCGAAACTACCTTTCGCTTTTAGAACCGATACGCGTCCATATTCCAATTCCAAATTCGCTTGTTTTGAAAGCGGGTGATTTTTTACGACGAGTTGATAAAAAAGAATATCCGAGAAGGTTTTTTGGGCTGATAAAAAACCAACATTCAAAATAATAAACAAGAAGCAAATTACCCGAATCATTTCTTGGATTTTTTAGGCAAATCTTTTGATTCTTTTTCATAAAATTCTGGAGGGAACCCGTTTACAACTCGCCACAATTCGTATCCGATCGGAACATCGTTTAATAAAATCATCGATTTCGTTCCTCCCCCAACACGCAATTGCTCTGGCCAAGTTCGATCTTTTTTGTCGGGTGCAATTAAAACCCGAAATGTGCCATCATCACTTGCGAAATTATCGACTGCAAAAACTTCGCCACCAAATGTTCCGTAACTTGAATTAGGCCAACCTGAAAAAACGATTGCCGGCCAACCATCAAATTGAATTCGGACTTTTTGCCCCTTTTGAACTAATGGAAGGTCTAATGGACGAATATACATTTCAATGGCCATGTCATAAATCGCAGGCATAATTGTAGCAATGGCATCCCCCTCCTTAATTGTCTCACCAATTCCACTAGAAAGTACTTTCGTCACAATACCATCCTGAGGAGCAAGAATATAGTACAGACCATTACGAATCGAATAATTCGCAACCTGTGTTTGAAGTTTGGTGACATCAACTTCCGCATCATACATGCTTGAAAGCGCGGCAAACTTATCCGATTCGGCTTTTGAAACCTCATCACGGTATTTCGCCTCAACAGAGTTGTATTCAACTTTCAAATCAATAATATCATTTTTGGCTTGTAATAGTTTTTGCTGTGCATTGATTAAATTGGCTTGCGCACGTTGTAAACTCAGTCTTCTCGTTTCAACTTCCGTTTGTGATCTTAAATCTTTTTCAAACAATTTTTCAATTCGTTCGAATTGCTGCTCTGCGATTCGACAATTAAACTG
>JBEIKF010000270.1:0-3441 GCA_040379905.1 Crocinitomicaceae bacterium | reverse complement strand
TGTTTGGAAATCAAATTGCCCTCAGAATCTTTTCCTGTGACATAATAGACATAAGTTCCTCGAGAAGCCTTGTCTCCATTCGGCAGTAATCCATCCCATCTAAAATAAAGATCTTGAGATTGAAAAATAACTTGACCATTCTCATTTAAAATAACCACGCTAAATTCAGCAACTTCAGAAATTTTTAATTCCAAATAATCATTTACTCCGTCACCATTTGGCGTGAAAACATTCGGTATTGTAATTTGAATTGAGCTTTCCTTAGGAATTAACACACTATTGGTTTGAACGGTTGGCTTGATATTTTCGTTCTGAACATGAACTTTATTGTCACTAACTTTTGTGTCTTCCTGAGCTTTTACATCTGATTTAGAGCATATTTCTACGGTACCTTTTATTTCAAGGTTTGAATTAGTCTCGACTAAAATATCTTCTTCATTTTTGACTGGGTTTATTACACCAGAGATGACATTATTTTGTGTATTACTTTCCGAATTATAATCTATTATTTTTGAATCTATTGGGTTTTTTGATTCAGAAGTTTTTTCAGAACTGTTATCTACAGTTGAATTTTCAATTTTGTTATCCTTCTCACCAGTTTGCTTTACTTCAGATGGCAAAATAGTTTCAGGAATTCTCTTTACATCTTGGTTTTTATTTTCAGCTTGAAGGAAATAAACTCCTGTGGCAAGTGATGCTGCAACAGAAATTCCAATTAAAAGTTTTGTTGTTAAACCAACACCCGTAGCAACCGAGGTTGTCGATACAGCAGGAATTTGTGACGCAATAGAAGACCAGAGCTCTGGATTCACCGGAACTTCATGATTGCCCAACTTTTGGCTAAACAATTCTTTTATAGTGTCTTTTCCTTCCATTCTAATTTTTCAATTCGTTCTCGTAAAAAAGCGCGCGCTCGTAAATATTGCGATTTAGAAGTGTTTTCATTAATTCCTAACTTCTCTCCAATTTCCTTATGTGAATAACCTTCGATAGCAAACATATTGAAAACAACTCGGTAACCATTTGGCATAGATTGTACCAAATTCATTAGCTCCTCTAATTCCAAACTTTGAAGTCCTGTATCGTTGTATTCCAATTGATATTCAACATCTGAAATAGAAACATCAAATTTTGTTTTTTGGTTTTTTCGAATAGCATCTAAACAAGTATTTACAATTATTCGTCTAATCCATCCTTCCAAAACTCCTTCATTTTTAAAATCAGCAAGTTTCGAAAATACTTTTACGAATCCATCTTGCAAAGTATCTTGAGCATCATCAGAATCTCCCATGTAACGCAAACAAACAGCAAACATTTTCGGCGCAAACTTTTCAAACAACGTTTTTTGAGCACGAGGATCACCCTTCAAACAGGCTGTTACCAGTGTGGTGTCTTCCCTCATCTCAGTTGTTAGACTCATAGTTACTTGTTCAAGTTGCACGCTTAAATTAAAATTACAACTTTTTTTCAATTTTCTTTCTCATGCTTATTGTTATTCATCCTAAAAAGAAAGCATTTTTAGTACTTTTTTCTATTTAATTCCTTAACTTTGCGACACACTACAGTAGTCAAAAAATGGACAAAATTTCATACGTCGGTAATGCGGATGTATCCGCGATAGATCATTTGTACAAAGAATATTCTCAAAACCCAAGTAATGTAGATATTGGTTGGCAAAAGTTTTTCGAAGGATTCGATTTTGCACGAACAAATTTTGAAGATCAAGGACAAATTCCAGAGAATTACCTAAAAGAATTTCGAGTAATTAATCTAATCAACGGATATAGATCTCGCGGACATTTGTTTACTAAAACTAATCCAGTTCGAGAAAGACGTCAGTACTCGCCAACATTAGCTATTGAAAATTTTGAACTTGCTGAAGCTGACCTAGATACCGTTTTTCAAGCAGGAGAAATTATCGGGATTGGTCCTAGTTCATTGCGCAACATTGTTCATCATTTAGACGAAACCTATTGCCAATCTATTGGTATCGAATACGTTTATATCCGAGACCCAGAAAGAGTAGATTGGATTAAGAATAAAATTGAACTCAAGAATCGTCCGGTTATTGATAAAAATCGAAAGATTGAAATTTATAAAAAACTGAATCAAGCATCTTCTTTTGAAGCATTTTTGGGTAAAAAATTTGTTGGTCAAAAACGTTTTTCCATCGAAGGTGGTGAATCTTTAATTCCAGCCTTAGACGTTTTGGTAAAAAGAGGTTCAAGCTTAGGTGTTGAGTATTTCGTAATGGGAATGGCACACCGAGGGCGATTGAATACTTTGACAAATATATTCGAAAAAAGACCGAAAGACATTTTCTCCGAATTTGAAGGAAAAGAATTTGATTTTGAATCAACCTTTGATGGAGATGTAAAATACCACCAAGGATTTACATCTTATGTTACTCTTGAAAATGGAAAAAGAATTGGTTTAACACTTTCACCAAATCCATCGCACCTTGAAGCAGTTAATACAGTGGTTGAAGGAATTGCTCGTGCAAAAGTAGATACTGAATTATACGATGAAGGGAAAATTTGTCCGGTATTGATTCATGGAGATGCAGCTGTTGCCGGACAAGGGATTGTTTATGAAACGATTCAAATGGCTCAGCTAGATGGATATCGTGCTGGTGGAACCATTCATATTGTTGTGAACAATCAAGTTGGATTTACCACAAATTATTTAGATGCTCGTTCGTCAACGTACTGTACAGATGTAGCTAAAACTACTCTTTGCCCCGTTTTCCACGTGAATGGCGACGATGTTGAAGCGGTTGTTCAAGCAATGGAAATTGCAATGGAATATCGCCAAACATTTAACAGAGATATTTTCATTGATTTATTGTGTTACCGAAAATACGGTCACAATGAAGGAGATGAACCTAAATTTACGCAGCCAAGTTTATACAATATCATCGCTAAACACCCGAATCCTAGAGAGATTTATTTCAAGCAATTGGAGACTGAAGGTGTGCTTTCAAAAGACGAAGCGGGGAAAATTGAAGATGAATACAACAACTTTTTAGAAGCGGAATTTGACATAGCAAAGAAACAGGACAAAGCATTGGTTTATGACTTTTTAAGTCACGCTTGGGAAGGATATCGCCATAGCAAACCAGAAGATTTTGATGCTTCTCCAATTACAGGTTTTGAGAAAAAGAAGTTATTAGACCTTGGTGTTAAACTTTCTACTCTTCCTGAAGGAAAAAAATATTTTAGAAAAATCGCGAAGATTTTTGAAGATCGTTTGAATGCCATTAAATCTGACAAATTGGATTGGGGTTCAGCTGAAATGTTGGCTTATGCAACGTTATTAGAAGAAGGTCATCCGGTTCGAATTTCCGGTCAAGATGTAGAGCGTGGAACTTTTTCTCACAGACACGCCGTTGTTAAAACGGAAGATACGGAAGAGGAAGTTTTGTCGTTGAATCACCTTTCC
>JBEIKF010000269.1:0-3442 GCA_040379905.1 Crocinitomicaceae bacterium | reverse complement strand
CGCATTTGCATAATCATTCCCAATATTCAATTCTTCAATCTACGGCTGAAGTTCAAAAACTCGTTCAGAAAGCGATTGATTTAAATATGCCTGCTGTTGCGCTGACCGATACGGGTAATATGATGGCGGCGTTTCATTTCGAAAAAGCAGCGAGCGCTTATAATGACAAAATAAAAGAGGAACGAAAGCAAGCAGAAGAAGCCGGGGAACTATTTACAAAGAAAGAAATTCTTCCGATTATCGGTTGTGAATTCAACGTTTGTCGTAACCTGGAGGACAAATCACAGAAAGATAACGGTTATCAAGTCGTTTTTTTAGCGAAGAATAAAGATGGGTATCCAAACCACATCAAACTGGCGTCAAACGCATACACAAAAGGAATGTATTACGTTCCACGAATCGATAAAGAGGTTATCAAGCAGTACAAGGAGAATCTAATTGTTCTTTCAGGATATCTTTACGGTGAAATCCCAAATTTAATATTGAATGTCGGTCTGAATCAAGCTGAAGAGGCTTTAATTTGGTGGAAAGAGCAATTTGGAGCTGATTTTTACTTGGAAATGAATCGTCACGGTCTCGAACAAGAAGATCGCGTAAACACCACTTTGATTGAATTGAGCAGAAAATACCACGTTAAATTGGTCGCGACAAACAATACTTATTATATCGACAAAAAAGACGCTTTTGCTCACGATGTATTGCTTTGCGTAAAAGACAGCGAATTGATTGAAACGCCTAAAGGTCGAGGTCGAGGATTCCGATATGGGCTTGAAAACGATGAATATTATTTCAAATCAACCGAGGAAATGGTTTCCATTTTTAGCGATGTTCCAGAAGCAATTCTAAATGTCGAAGAAATCATTTCAAAATGCGAACCTTATCGATTGGCAAGAGAAGTATTGTTGCCTGCATTCGATATTCCCGAAGAATTTAAAGCGTTAGAAGATTTACTTGATGGTGGTAAACGCGGAGAGAACAATTATTTGCGTCATTTAACCTATAAAGGAGCTGAAAAACGCTATCCCGAAATGACAGATGAAATTCGAGAACGAATTGATTTTGAATTAGCTACAATCGAACGAACTGGATATCCCGGATACTTTTTAATTGTTCAGGATTTTTGTCAAGCCGCTCGCGATATGGGTGTAGCTGTTGGACCTGGACGTGGGTCTGCAGCAGGATCAGCGGTAGCTTATTGCATTGGAATTACGAACGTCGACCCAATTGAATACGATTTACTATTTGAGCGTTTCCTAAATCCAGACCGTATTTCGATGCCCGATATTGATATCGATTTTGATGATGAAGGTCGTGGAAGAGTAATCGACTATGTGATAAATAAATATGGTGCGAATCAGGTTGCTCAAATCATCACGTATGGAACGATGGCTGCTAAATCAGCGATTCGGGATACAGCGCGCGTGATGAATTTGTCTTTACCCGAGGCCGATAGATTGGCTAAAATGATTCCAGATATCTCGCTGAAAAAGCTTTTCAGTATGGATGAACTGGAATTGATTGATAAATTAAAAAATCAAGAATCCGTAGCCAACGCCAAGGAATTGAGAAGAATAGCTTCTGGAACTGATTTACAAGCTCAAGTGCTACAAAAGGCAACACAAATCGAGGGGTCCGTTCGAAATACGGGTATTCACGCTTGTGGAGTCATTATAACACCGGACGACCTAACCAATTTTGTTCCCGTTGCGACAGCCAAAGACTCAGATATGGTTTGTACGCAATATGATAACTCGGTTGCAGAATCAGCAGGCTTGTTGAAGATGGATTTCTTGGGATTGAAGACCTTGACACTTATCAAAGATGCCGTAAAATATGTGAAACAAACGCACGGAATCGACTTAGATCCTGACAAATTTCCAATTGACGATGCAAAAACCTACGAGCTTTTTCAAAAAGGTGAAACCGTTGGGATTTTCCAATACGAATCTCCCGGAATGCAAAAGCATTTAAAAGAGTTGAAGCCAACCGTTTTTGCGGATTTGATTGCGATGAATGCGCTTTATCGCCCAGGTCCGATGGAATATATCCCATCTTATTGCAAGCGTAAGCACGGTGAAGAAGAAATCGTTTATGACCTTGCCGATTGTGAGGAATACCTGAAAGAAACTTACGGAATCACGGTTTATCAAGAACAGGTAATGTTGCTATCCCAAAAATTAGCGGATTTCTCAAAAGGTGAAGCGGATACATTGCGAAAAGCGATGGGTAAAAAAGATCGAAAAGTGTTGGATAAAATGAAGCCGACTTTCATCGAGCGAGCGAGCGGAAAGGGACATAAATCGGAAACGCTGGAAAAAATCTGGAAAGACTGGGAAGCCTTTGCTTCGTACGCTTTTAACAAATCGCATTCCACTTGTTATGCTTGGGTTGCTTATCAAACAGCCTATTTAAAAGCAAACTATCCTGCGGAATATATGGCGTCGGTTCTAAGCAACAACATGAGTGACATCAAATCAGTTTCCTTCTTTATGGAAGAATGTCGCCGAATGGGAATTGCGGTTTTAGGTCCAGACGTTAATGAATCAAACCTTACTTTCTCCATAAACAAAGCCGGTGCAATTCGATTCGGGCTTGGTGCTGTAAAAGGACTTGGTAGCGGCCCAGTTGATGCTATTATAGAGGAGCGAGCCAATCAAGCTTTTACATCTATTTTTGATATGACAACTCGTTTAAGTTCAACAGCATGCAACAAACGCGTTTTGGAAAGCCTAGTATACTCAGGTGCGATGGATTCGTTTACTTCCGTGCATCGAGCTCAGTATTTTGCAATGGATTCCTCAGGTAAATTATCATATATTGAAATTGCTCTGAAATATGGATTAAGTTCCAAAAACGATTCGAATTCAATGCAATCAGATCTATTCGAAAATAGTTCTGATGCCGTAATTCCAGAACCTGTATTCCCGAAATGCGAAGAATGGCCAAGTATTTACAAATTGAACAAAGAGAAAGAAGTCATCGGAATTTTCATCTCTGGGCATCCACTCGACGATCACCGAATTGAAATCGAGTCGTTTTGTAATGGAAACGTGTCCATGCTAAATGACCTGACTCCGCATAAAGGTAGAGATTTGTTAATTGCAGCTATCGTTACATCGAGCGAACATCGATTCACAAAGTATGGAGACGGATTTGGAGCCTTGACAATTGAAGACTACAATGATTCATTTAGATTAAATTTGTTCAAGGAAAATTACCTGCGTTACAAGCATTTTATGGAACCAGGAACATTTATTGTGATAAAAGGTCGGGTGGAAATTCCTCGTCATAGAACAAACGTAGAATTTGTGGTGAATAGCATCGAGCTCTTGAATGACTTACGCGAAAAACGGACGAAAAACTTGCAATTAAAATTATCAAGTAAATCCTTGGATCAATTGATGATTGATAAATTAAATGGTTTGTTTACAAAAAATGAAGG
>JBEIKF010000268.1:0-3445 GCA_040379905.1 Crocinitomicaceae bacterium | reverse complement strand
GGTGTAACTGATAAATATTTAGGATTGAAGTTTGTAGTTGGAGCGAACACTCATTACGGTTGGGCTCGTTTAGACTCTTACGCTATTGGAGATTCCATTGTTGTTAAAGATTATGCGTTTGATGCAACTCCTAATACAGGAATAATGACAGGTAACATGGGTGCTTCATTAACTGAGACTCAAATTGAAAACCTTGTAAAATTTGTAAATCAAGCGAACAATTCAGTACAAGTTGTTGTAAACGGAAACTTAACAAATGGTACAGTTTCTGTAGTTTCTACGACTGGTCAAATTGTTTCTTCCGATGCGATCAAAGAAAAAACATTCTCAGTTGACATGAATAATCTTTCTTCTGGAATCTACATGGTAAATGTAACTTTCAATGAAGGAACTACAACTAAGAAAATCATTGTTCATTAATTAGAACTTCTTCTATACGATTGAAGCCGGCTTGTTGCCGGCTTTTTTTGTATGTCCCACAAAATGATTAGTTTTGTGTAAACAAAAAATTAATTTATGAAAAAACTTTTACTTTTTGCGTCATGTTTGACATTTAGCATTTCTTTGAATGCACAGTTAGTTAACGGTGGTTTTGAATCGCCTGCAACACCTTTATTACCAGGTATAGCTACTGATTCTCCAGGATGGGGGCAAGGGTTATATACTGTAGAAACTACCGGAGCATACGCAGGTGCACAATTCGGGAAAATGAAAACCATTTATGATGCGACAACTGCTGGATTAATTCAGTTTCCATCTGATACATTACCTGGCTTTATTCAGCAATATATTGCTGGACCAATTTCTAGCCCTGAAACTTGGGTTTTAAATTATGCATACAAAAACATTACGACAGCAGGTGACTCAGCTGTTGTACTTGTACAAATTTACGACACCTTGACAGCTGATCCTAATGATGATGTGGTTATGTATGGTGCACTTGGAACTTACACAGGTTCAACAACTAACTGGACAATGGAATCTATACCAGTTCAAGCATTTAATACAACTGGATACACAGCTAATGCCTATGTTGTAATAGCATCTGCTTCAATCGGGTTTTTATTTGGAAATGGATACGGTTACCCAGGAAGCGAGTTATGGTTAGATAATATTTCTTTGACTTCAACAAATAATGTTATCGAACTTTCTTCTGATGTAAATGTTTATCCAAACCCTGCAAACCAAGTATTGAATATTTCGGCAAATGGTGAGATTTCAAATGTGGTAATTTCTACATTAGATGGTAAAGTAATGAAAACAACGAACGAATCTAGCGTTGATGTTTCTGAATTTACGTCAGGAATGTATATTTACCAAGTAACTGTAAACGGAAAAGTATCTACAGGAAACTTCGTTAAAAACTAAAACTAGTTTAACTTATTGAAACTGTCATCAGGCAAATCTGGTGGCAGTTTTTTTTTTTGTTTTTTTTATTTTTACACTTTCTATGAGTAAAGATTATAAAATAACCTCTCAAGGATCTTTGGGGATACTTGCCTTAGGTCATGTCGGATTGCGTTTGTGGCGACAAGAAATTGAAAAAGCAAAACAAGAGCAAACCAAACAATCAGTTTTGAAAGATGACCAAAAGCAAAAAAAATAAAATTCTCGTTATTGGTTGGGATGCGGCAGATTGGAATGTGATCAATCCGCTGATAAGTCAAGGCAAAATGCCCGCATTGAAAAAACTTATGGAGGGTGGTTCTTTTGGCAGAATTCAGACCTTAGATCCACCCTTATCACCGATGTTGTGGACAAGTATCGCAACTGGATTTAGAGCAGATAAACATGGTATAGGGGGTTTTGTGGAACCAACACCAGCAGGTGACGGACTTCGACCAGTTACAACTACCTCGCGAAAAGTAAAAGCAATATGGAATATCCTCAATCAGGAAGGATGGAAAAGTAATGTATTGGCTTGGTGGCCAAGTAATCCTGCTGAACCAATTAATGGCGTTATGGTCTCTAATCTTTACCAAATAGCCACAAAGGCGCTAGGTGAAAACTGGGACATGCCAAACGGAACTGTTCATCCTGAAGAAGTGGCAGATCAAATGAAGGAATTTCGCGTTCATCCACACGAGATTACACTTGAAATGGCTCTCCCATTTATACCCAATCTGGCTGAAGATCAAGAGTTGAGGCAAGCACCAAAAACATTATCAGTTTTGAAAACTCTCGCCAATGCCGCAACTGTTCACGCTGCATCGACCTATTTGATGGAAGAAACCGAATGGGATTTTATGGCTATTTATCACGATGCCATTGATCACTTTTGTCATATTGCCATGAAATATTTTCCCCCAAGGCGACCAGATATTCCTGAAAAAGACTTTGAGGATTTCAAAGATGTTGTTGAGGCTGGCTATCGATTTCACGATATGATGCTCCAACGAACACTTGAGTTAATCGATGAAAATACAACTGTGATTCTGCTGTCAGACCATGGGTTTTATTCAGATCATCAACGACCATTATCTATTCCGAAGGAACCATCAGGTCCGGCTGTTGAACATAGTCCTTATGGGATTTTTGTGATTTCTGGACCTGGAATTAAAAAAAATCATTCAATCTCAGGAGCAAGTATAATTGATATTACTCCAACCATTTTATATCATGCTGGTTTACCAGTAGGGCAGGACATGGAGGGAAAAGTATTGTATCCGTGTTTTGAAAATACCGTAGCAGCCCAATTTATTGACTCATGGGAAAATGTACCGGGTGATACAGGTCAACACGATCCAATGCTGAGAGAAGATCCTTGGGCAGCTCAAGAGGCCTTGCAACAACTTGTTGAACTTGGGTATATTGAAGCCTTGGATGATGATAAACTCCAACAAGTCGAAAAATGTAAGAGAGAAAATCAGTATTATGTCGCAAGAAATATGATCAACGGTGGAAGAATAATTCCGGCAATTGAACTATTAGAACGCATTTATTCAGAATCAAAAATTTTACGTTATGGACAAAGGTTAGCTTTTGCTTACCTCAATCGAAAAATGTACTTAAAATGTAATGACTTAATTCAAGAATTAAAAGAAATATATCGAGCCGATACCAAGAGGCAGATAGAAACCAATAACGATGCATTCGGCAACAAGGAATTTGAGGAGCCTCTTTATTTTGAGTATATAGAAGGTTTGTTACTTCTTGCTATGAACAAACCCAGATTGGCGCTTCCTTTATTGGAAAAAGTTCAAACTAAAAACACAAACAACGCGCAAGTAGCCATAAGTATTGCTAAAATCCATACCCTGAGAAAAAATTTTGAAGCAGCTGCACAACAATATATAACAGCGTTGTCAATTGATGAAAGAAACACAGCTGCACATTATGGATTAGGTTTAACTTTCTTGAGAAGAAATATGTACAACGAAGCAATAGATGAATTTCTAATTGCATTAGAACAAGATTTTTATCAAGCAAATATTCATTACCATTT
>JBEIKF010000267.1:0-3451 GCA_040379905.1 Crocinitomicaceae bacterium | reverse complement strand
TCCAATAATTGAGGTAACACAGTTAAAATATCAATTCGCATGATACAAAGTTACGTTAATCCAAATTAAAGATTGAGTTTCAAAGTAGATTTTCGATCTACGAAATATTCTATTTTTACAAAATGAAAGTACTTTTTTCTATTTTTTGCTTTGTTAGTCTGATGAATTATTCGTTTTCCCAATTAAAATGGACGGGAAATACAACTCCAACATATTCGGAATTGATTGATCATTTGAAGAGCGTTTCCAAGAACCATTCGGAAGTTGAATTATACGCAATGGGTTCCTCTGATTATGGATTGCCAATTTATGTCTGTATTGTCAATGGAGCAAAAGATTCCCTCAAAACATTCGAAAAGGCTAGAAATGAAACAACAATTTTGATTAACAATGCCATTCATCCGGGTGAACCTGATGGAATAAATGCCTGTTTGATTTGGCTCGACAAATGGATTACTGAGGGAAAGAAGGTTGATAATTTACCTGTGATTGCTTTTATTCCAACTTACAATGTTGGGGGAATGATGAATCGATCTTCTACTAGTCGAGCAAATCAAAATGGACCTGATGAATATGGTTTTCGTGGAAATGCCAGAAACTTGGATCTGAATCGGGATTTTATCAAAATGGATTCGGAAAATGCGTTTACTTTTTGCAACATATTCCACGCGTTGGAACCGGATGTTTTTGTGGATAATCACGTTTCAAATGGCGCGGATTATCAATATACATTGACTTACATTTCTCAGATGAAAGAGCGAATGGCGCCGAGCCTTAGAAATTTGGTGTATGGTTTCATGTTGCCAGAAATGACTAAGAATTTGAGAAGTAAAAAATGGGATCTTTTTCCGTATGTAGAATTAAAAGGAGAGACACCAGACGAAGGAATTTATGCTTTCAATGACCTTCCACGCTATGCGATGGGATATGCAGGATTGTTTAATTCCATCAGTTTTACGGTAGAAACACACATGTTGAAACCATTTCCTGAGCGGGTTCAAGCAACATTGGCATTTATGGAAGAGTTGATAGATTGGACAAAAAATAACGCTAATCGGATTGAGTCAAGTCGCAAAAAAGCGAATAATTGGGTTCAAGATCAAACTTGGTTTCGTTTTAACTATGAACTTTCCGAAGAAAAAGACTCGATTAATTTTAAAGGATATGAACATAGTTTTCCCGTAAATGAAATAACTGGATTAAAGCGACTTTTTTACGATCGTTCAAAGCCCTATCAGAAAATGATTCCATATTTTAATAGATACATTCCAAAAGATTCGGTTCGTATTCCAGATTTTTATATTGTAGGAGGACAAGAAAAAGAGGTTATTCGACGACTGGAAATGAATAGAATTCAGTTTCGTAAAATACTCAAGGATTCAATGGTTGACGTCCAATCTTTTGTTGTTACTAACTATAAAAGTTCTGAAAGACCTTACGAAGGACATTTTAAACATAAGGATATGAACTGTGAATTAACGGATTTGAAATATAAGTTGAAAACCGGCGATCTTTTAATTCCATCCAAGCAAAATTCAGCGATATTTATTCATTCCGTTTTACAGCCAAAGGCCGAAGATTCTTATTTTACATGGAATTTTTTTGATTCTTATTTACAAGAAAAAGAGTACTTCTCGAATTATGTCTTTATTGATAAAGTTCAAGAGATTTTGGATTCAGATGCTAAACTGAAGGAAGAATATATTCGTAAAAAGAATGAGGATGAATCTTTTCGAAATTCCGAATGGCAGCAACTTTATTTCATCTATTCGAATAGCAGCTATTTCGAACCAAGTTTCATGCGTTTACCTATTTATCAAATTCAAACAAATAACTAGAATGAAGGACACGAAATCTTTCTGAAGTTTTTCGGTTTCTTTTTACACTTCAAATTGATTCCCATAGAAACTTCATGAGATCCCCCTGAAACGCCATTTCCTAATTTGGAAACGGTCAAGTCGTAGCTATATCCAATTTTGAATCTCTCTGTGGAAACTCCAAGGCAAATAATAAACGCATCACGGTTTCGATACCAGGCACCAACCGTAAAATCACCATATTTCAGATAGGTACCAATATTCAATTCTTGGAAACCATTTTGGTATTGATAGATAATATTGGGCATAATGCTAGTCGTGCTTGCATATCTTCCTTTGTTACCTATTTTTATAGTTGCACCAGCGTGTCCTGTTATACGAATTGGAAGCCTAGATGTTCCTAAAATGAGGGATTCATCGGGACGAGTCAAATGATGACCTGCCACACCGAAATAAAAATTTTTCCCAAAACCAACAATTCCTGCTGATGCATCGAAAAATCCTCTTCGTCCGTTTCCACGGGGAACATCGCCTGTTTGGTAGATGAATCCTCTTCTGGGATCAATCATATCACCAAAAGTTAACTTATCCCAATCCAAGAACTTCTGAAAGTAAGCGGCACGAGCGCCAACCATGACTGAAAATTTTCGTGACCATCTCCAATTATAGGAATAAACTCCTCCCAACATAGTGGTTTGAATGGTTCCTTGCCCTTGTTGATCGTGCATGGCGAGTATGCCAACTCCTCCTGAGATGCTTTTGGCGTAAGTATCAAAAGAAGCACAATAAGTAACGTAATTCCCTGTCAGCTGAGGCCATTCGTTACGATAGTTCAAAGCAAATCTTGGACAACCATGAGAACCGGCAAATGCAGGGTTCAAGTAGAGTGGATTCGCATAGAACTGCGTAAAAGTTGGATCCTGTGCAATTGCTCCCCGACTGGCAAAAAGCAATAGTAAAATAATTAATCGTTTCATGGTTTCATTTATTGGTTTAACAATCGCTGACCTACCCTACTTGGTTTACTTAAAAAACGCAACGTAAGCTGGTGCGAAAGATTTTTAGAATTATAAAGTTGTGACTTCGTCAAATCCGCATTGTATTGCAACATAAAATGTTTGAATTTAAGTCCAACGGATGCAGCAGGTTCGAGATTAGATGATAGCGCTCCGCCAACCGTTAGCCAATAGAATTTCAAATTAAATCCTGCCCATGCTTCAGAAAGCTGATCCTCTTTTTGGTAAACCATGTAAGGAGAAATCATAATTTTTTCTTTAGCGGATTGATAATCCGTTCCTATGCTTGCTACAAGATGTTTTGGTGCTCTTCTTGGATCAGAAAAATCCTGAGAATAGATGTTGTCGTAATGTCTCAAAATATTGTCTTGCTGGACGCTGGCATAAAACCATTTTGTATTCACCATCAATCCTAGTCCTAAATCGCGGTACCAAAGCATTCGACCAATAGGTTGCTGACCCGCACTATAAAATTGCTGTGCATTCATGCGATCAAACTCAACCATTGAGCCCGTTTGAATAGAGTTACCAAGCATTTTCGACCCCATTTTAAAACGAACAGCTGGGTCCAAAACGATTTCTCTCGAGATTGAAAATTTTGGTGAATACGTAAATGAT
>JBEIKF010000266.1:0-3452 GCA_040379905.1 Crocinitomicaceae bacterium | reverse complement strand
GATAATTGGAAGAAATTTATCCGAGAAAATAAATTGGAATTCATTAATGTTGCTGTTACGGATAAACTGTATGAATTAGCCAAAAAAGATCCGAATAGTTTGGTGCCTGTTTTTGGTGATAATCGTCCGAAACCAACAACGTTGGAATCCTTGAATTATCAAACTACATATGATATTTTCAGTACACCAGTAGTTTACATCCTGGATAAGGATAAGAAAATTATTGCAAAAAGGGTAAGCATCTCTCAAATCGAGGATATGTTGGATCATCTTCAAAACAAAAAGGATGAACCTAAATTATTTCCTCCTGACAAAGAAGAGGATGAACACATGCAACAGAAAGAATAAGTACCTTTACGACATGATTGAAACCTTAAAAAAAGCAGTTCTTGATTGTCGAAATCCAATTATAACAACGCACAAAGGGCCTGATGGGGACGCCATTGGGAGTTCGGTTGCTTGGTATCATTTTTTAAGAAAACTTGATAAAAAACCAATCATTTTCTTACCTGATGCGCCATCCGCTTCTTTGATTCCTTTTTTGAATGATGTTGAATTTTATGTTCACGATTCTGAAGTTGAGTCAAAAATCAAAGAGATTGATTCAAATATGCTTTTTTGTTTGGACTACAATTGTGCAGATCGCGTTGGTTCGAAAATGGAGCCTTTTGTAAGAGGGTTTTCTGCTCAAAAAATAATGATTGACCATCACCAAAATCCTGAAGCGTTTTGTGATATTGTGATTTCAAGGACAGAAGTTTGCTCGACGGCTCAATTAATCTATCAGATCATTCAAGAAATGAATTTATTGGATAATCTTGATGCGCAAATAGGAAAAGGTATTTATTTGGGAATAATGACTGATACGGGATCATTCCGTTTCCCTTCAGTAGATAAGAACACCCATTTAATCCTAGCTCATTTGCTGGAAATTGGTGTTAGGCATCATGAAATACACGAAGCAATTTACGATGTCAATACGGTTGACCGATTGCAACTCCGGGGTTATGCGATATCTGAAAAACTTGAATTGCACCCTGATTTCCCACTTGGAATCATTTCGCTTTCGAAGGAAGAATTGGAGCGTTTTCATTATGAAAAAGGCGATACAGAAGGTTTGGTGAATGTCATTTTATCAATTGAAGGAATTTCTGTTGCTGTATTTTTTAAAGAGGAAAATGAAGGCGTTAAGATTTCTTTTCGTTCAAAGGGAAAGTATTTTGTAAATGAATTTGCATCTAAGCATTTCTCCGGGGGAGGACACAAATATGCAGCTGGAGGTATAACTTCAACTGATTTAAATGTAACCATTAACCAATTTCGTGCGTTAGTAGGGGAGTTATTTCAATGAAAAAAATAGTTAGCATTTTCTTTTTGATTTTCGTGATTTTTGCTTGTAGGCCTGAAAAACCTGCTAATGAAATAACCAAAGGAAATTGGAGTAGTAATCATTCCGTAGATTTTAATCAAGAATTGAATGAGCGCGAACAAATCCAAATTCGTTTGTTTTTGGAACACAACAAGTCTCTGAAAATGAAACAAACAAATTCCGGATTGCGATTTATGATTTATAAAAAAGGGGATGGAGAAATGATTGCAAGGTCAGGACAAACAGTATACACCCGATTACGTGTAGAATTATTGAATGGTACAATTTGTCATGAAACCCCGAAAGAGGAGACCGAAAATTTTGTTCTAGAGCATAGTGATAAAGAATCTGGAGTGCATGAAGCATTGCGTTTTATGAAAAAAGGTGATCGAGCCAAACTAATATTGCCAAGCCATTTGGCGCACGGATTATTGGGTAATCGGGATCAAATTCCTCCTCAATCCATTTTATATATTGATTTAGAATTAGTCGAATTCAAATGAAAGATAAAGTTTTCCCCCTTATTTTATTGATACTACTATCTTTTTCTTGCTCTAACGGCAAGAAGTCAAAGAATGTAAAGAAGAAAGAAAATGTAGAGAATAAATCTCCAAAAGTAACTAATGCTGATTCACTTTCTGAGTTTGATCGGGCTAAAGCCAATCTAAAAACATTTGAAAAAGGTAAGATAGAAAATACCAAATCGATGGAAAATGGTATGTTCATTAAATGGTTTAAAAAGTCGAACGGAGATAAAATAAAGAAAGGTGAGATGGTATTAATCGAGTATCGATTGGCTCTACCCGACGGAAAGATCATTGATGGAAACAACCGAGTGGATTTTCCTTTTATACCTTTTGTTGTAGGTTATAATATGCAAACACCTGGTTGGGACATAGGTTTACAACAATTGGCAGTCGGAGATTTTGCAAAAATTGAGATTCCTGCTGCTCTTGCAATGGGTGAAAAAGGAATGAAAGGGGTTGTTCCACCTAATACTGTAAATTGGTTATTTGTGAAAGTAATAGCGAGAGTGACACCAGGAGTTAATGAAAATGGTATCGTCTCATGGAAGTGGAAAGATGGTGAAAATCAAAAGAATTTGGATAATTCTGAAAAGGAAATTTCATTCCATGCAATAGTTTCAACAGAGTCCAAATCTTCCGTTATGAACTCTTACCAATCTAATTTCCCATTGCGCTATGTTCCTGGTCAAAATACGATTATTCCAGGTCTGAAAAAGCTATTAAAAAATGCTAAAAAAGGAGAGCGCTACATTGTGATTTTAGACAGCGAAAAAGCCTATGGTAGCAAAGGATATGCCGATTTGATTAAGCCGAATGAAAAAGTCCTCTACAACATCGAAATAACAGAAGTTCGGGCCATTTGATTCAATATGACTATATTTGAATCCTAATTTAAGGATTTGCATTTCAAAATTATTGTTTGTATTCTTTTGTTCTTTGTTCGTTTACAGGTCGTAAATGCGCAAAAGGCTTTGGATACTGTTGAAACTGACATTGGATCGATTATTCTTTATTCTAACAAATCTTGGTCTTATTACAACAAGAATGCATTCAATGGAATAATGAACATGCGTTTACACAAAATTATGAGCGAAGAACAAAATTCCGTTTACAGTCAAAAATGGAATAATGATGTGTGTTTTTCAACTAAAAATGATCTTTCGAAATTGAATGATACCGTTTGGTTATGTGTGACAGATGAAAATCATTCTGAATTTGTAGTGCCAGTTCCTGGGATAGTGACTTCAAGGTATGGTTTTCGAAGCGGAAGAAACCACAATGGTATTGATCTTGATTTAGAGACTGGTGATACAGTCGTGGCTGCATTTTCGGGTAAAGTAAGGTATTCGAAATACAACGATGGAGGATTTGGGAATTTGGTCATATTAAGACATTACAATGGTTTAGAGACTTTTTATGCTCATTTAAGCAAATTATTGGTTTTTCCGGATCAGGATGTACGAGCAGGTGAACCTATTGGATTAGGCGGTAATACAGGGCATTCATTTGGCTCACATTTGCATTTTGAAGTACGGTTTTATGACGCACCAATGAAT
>JBEIKF010000265.1:0-3453 GCA_040379905.1 Crocinitomicaceae bacterium | reverse complement strand
ACTGACATCCATTTAAAAGCACTAACTTCCTCCAAATTCAAATGAGGTGTTTCATCCGAAAAACCAATAAGGACATGATCCAACTCGTGTTCAATCAAACCATTTTCCAAATCAGCTTTGTATAGGAACGAGAATTCTTGAGTTAATTCACAGGAAAATCCCATTTCTTCAAACAAGCGACGTTTTCCTGCTTCCAAGACTGACTCGCCTGGGTAGGGATGACTACAGCACGTATTCGTCCACAATCCCTCTGAGTGGTACTTTCCAAATGCTCGTCTTTGAAGCAACAATTCGCCATTCTCGTTAAAAACTAATACTGAAAACGCTCGATGAAGAAGCCCTTTGTGATGCGCTTCCATCTTTTCCATTAGTCCAACCTCTCGGTCATGCTCATCAACTAAAATTACGTTTTGCTGAATCATCAAAGCAAATTAAGGTTGTGACGTAAAAACGAAGTCAACAAAATTCTAAATTTACGTCGATTCGGAATTCTAACACGCTCTGTTAAAATTACTTCTGCCTGCGTTTGCTTAATTTTCTTGAAGAGTTTAAAGTAATATTTATAGGCCATATAAACGCCAAATCGCGCTTTGTGAGGAAGCATTTTTATTCCTTCCAAACCAAGTTTAAAGTCGACTTCGATATCTGCTTCAATTTCTTTTTTAACGGTAGCATTGAACTCATCCATGTTAATTCCAGGAAAATAAGTTCGACCTAATTCTTGATAGTCAGCTTTCAAATCGCGAAGGAAATTGATTTTTTGAAATGCCGAACCTAGCTTCATAGCAAAAGGTTTCAAACGTTCGTATTCGGAATTATTACCTTCCACAAAAATCTTCAAACACATTAAACCAACAACCTCAGCTGAACCCAAAATATATTTATCGTATGTAGATTTATCATAGACGTGATCGGACAAATCCATTTCCATCGAATTCAAAAAAGTCTCTATCAATTCGTGAGGAATATCATACTTGTTAACCACCCATTGAAACGAATTAAGAATTGGATTCAAAGAAATTCCTTCTGAAATAGATTTGTAGGTTTCTTCTTTAAAGTCAGACAACAACCTCTGCTTATCAAAGCCATGAAATGAATCCACGATTTCGTCAGCAAAACGAACAAATCCATAGATCGAATAAATTGGCTTGTGTAAATCTTTGTGCAGAAAACTAATCCCCAAAGAAAACGAGGTACTGTAGCGTTTTGTCGTTAAGCGACTCATTTCCTGACTGATGTCATCAAATAATTGCTTCATAGTTTTTAGTTTAACGTTTTTGAGATTTTATAATTTGGTTAGCAACGACCTCTCCGGAAATGATCGAAGGAGGCACGCCAGGTCCAGGCACGGTAAGCTGACCCGTATAGTAGAAGTTGGTTAAGTTTTTATTTTTTAAACTTGGTTTTAGAATTGCTGTTTGCTTCAACGTATTTGCCAAGCCGTAAGCATTTCCTTTGAATGCATGATATTCGCTCTTGAAATCAGAAATGCAGAAACTCTTCTTATATATGATGTTTTCCTTGATGTCATTTCCAGTTATTGTCTTCAAGCGATGTAAAAGCAATTCGAAATAACGTTCACGGATTTCTTCGTTGTCATCTTTCAAATCTGGTGCAATGGGAATCAAGAAAAACAAATTCTCGTGACCTTCAGGCGCAACGCTTGGGTCTGTAATCGATGGTGCACTCATATAAAATAATGGAGCACTTGGCCACTGTGGATCTTTGTAAATTTCTTTACCGTGAAGGTCTAGCGACTCATCGAAAAACAAATTGTGATGTTGTAAATTGGTCACTCTTTTATTAATTCCAACATAAAAAAGAAGACAAGACGGCGCCATCGTACGTTTGTCCCAATATTTTTCTGAATAATTAGCGTGACCGTTCAATAATTTGGAATCCGTATGCTGGTAATCGGCTCCTGAGATAAAAAAGTCTGAATTGTGCGTTCCGTGAGATGTCTTAGCAGAAACTATTGTTTTGTCAACGTAATCAAATCCCAAAACCTCATGATCTGTTTTAATTTGAACGCCTTGTTCCTTGGCAATTTTTTCAAAAGCCTCAACAAACTTGTACATTCCACCCATTGGATACCACGTTCCGAGTGAGATATCCGCATAATTCATTAAAGAATACAAAGCTGGTGTTTCATTGGGCATTGCTCCTAAAAATAAAACAGGAAATTCAAGTAAAGAGAGAATTTTTGGATGTTTGAAATATTTACGGATATACTTTGAAAAAGAAGACAACAGGTGCATATTTAGCAATCCTTTCAAAACACGCGAGTCAGCAAATTCCAGCAAACTCAAACTTGGTTTGAATACCAAATCCTGCATGCCGACTTCGTATTTGTATTTTGCGTCATTCAAAAACTCTCTCAATTTTTTGGCACTGCCCGGCTCAAGCGATTCAAACCAAGCTTCCATTTCAGTCATATTAGCTGGGACATCAGTAAAAGAATGATCTGGCCAATAAACGCGATACGAAGGATCTAATCTTTTTAGTTCA
This sequence comes from Crocinitomicaceae bacterium, assembly GCA_040379905.1. GTDB lineage: Bacteria > Bacteroidota > Bacteroidia > Flavobacteriales_D > Crocinitomicaceae > UBA952. Next base: position 945 of record JBEIKF010000265.1, on the reverse strand, counting down.
TAAAAATCAGAAGTCGTGTAACCAAATTGATTGTAAAAACGCTCGAAAACATCAGGCATCCAATACCAACTAGGACCCATATCAAAAGTAAATCCGTCTTTTTCAAATTGCCTTGCCCTCCCTCCTATTGTTGGATTTTTTTCGAGAATGGTAACATCGAAACGTTCTTTAGCTAAAAAAGCCGAAGCAGATAGCCCGGAAATTCCGGCTCCTAGTATGGTAACGCGTTTGCTCATTAATTCGCGGAGAAATTATAGTCCGGCAATGCGTCCATCAGCTTCTTACGAGCGATAAAGATACGACTTTTAACCGTACCAATCGGAATTCGTAATTCATCAGCAATTTCCTTGTACTTAAAGCCTTGAAAATGCATCTCAAAAGGTCTTTTATATTCATCTCCCAACATATCAATTTTTTGGTTGATGTCTTTGACGGAAATTTTCTCAAGTGGAGATTCCTCAAAACTTACCGTATTAACGGTCAAAAACGAATCTTTCGAATTGTCAAAAATAGTTCCTGATTTCACTCTTCTGCGATACTGATTGATGAAGATGTTCCGCATGATTGTAAATACCCATGCTTTGAAATTTGTTTGAGGAGTGTAATAATTTCTGTAGGTAATCGCCTTTAACATGGTTTCCTGTGTCAAATCTCTTGCGTCATCACGATTTCGAGTGAAACTCATAGCAAACGACTGCAAATTGTTTTCGATTCCTACTAAGGCATCATTAAATTCAATTGTTGACATGGCTTTTATTTTTTGTTTAACATTTTCAGGTTAAAGTTAAACACTTTTTGTTTAATCTTTTATTTTTTTTGTTAAACATTTTTAAAATTATTTTCGCCAACACGCTGAATATCAATGTCAGCTTGAAAAGTAGTAACAAAATAAATTAATGAAAATCAATGGATTATTACAGAAAAAATCAAAATTTCGCCATTTTT
>JBEIKF010000264.1:0-3454 GCA_040379905.1 Crocinitomicaceae bacterium | reverse complement strand
TTCTACCGTTATATCTTGACCCCAAGAAACGAATTGAAAGGCTACAAATAAAATTAATATCGATCTCATATTTAATAATTGAAAGCCTAAATTAATGATTCTAACCTTTACGATATTAAAAGCTTATTGAATTTTCAACAAACATGCCATCAAATAAATTTTAATCAGTTAATAATTTGATAATATTTTCGAAAAAAATTACATTAACTTTGTACTAGTTTTTAAATGATCTCCTTGAGGCTTGTGTTGCCAAAACCATTTGAAAACAAAACTATCTATTGTATTTTTACCTTAAAAACTATATTTATGAAAAGAATTTTATTCTCTTTTTCGCTTATTACTTCGTTATTCGCGGGAGCTCAGGATTGTGCCAAAATTTTTATTTCCGAATATGTTGAAGGTTGGTCAAACAACAAAGCATTGGAAATCTACAATCCTACATCAACTGCCATTAATTTAAGTGATTATTTTGTTGCAAGATACTCAAATGGTTCAACAACAGCAACTGTTGCAAATTCGGTTCAACTTTCCGGAACTATTGCTCCATATGATGTTTTTGTTGCAGTATTAGATAAACGTGATCCAAATGGGACAGGTCAAGACGCTCCAATTTGGGATTCCCTTAATGCTCGTGGAGATGGTTTTTTTAGCGCTGTTTATAACACGAGTAGTGCTTTCTATTGGAATGGCAACGATGCTGTGATGTTGGCAAAAGGTACTTTACCTGCTAATCCAACTGCTTTAATCAACTCTTCAAACGTTCCCAACTTTGCGATAATTGATATTTTTGGGAAAATCGGTGAAAACCCGGCAAACGAAACAGGCTCTGCTGCTGGTAATGATGGAGCATGGTCAACTGGATTTCCATACAGCACAGGTCTTGGTGTATTGGTAACAAAAGACCACAGTATGTTACGTAAAGGATCTATAAAAAAAGGTATTACAACTCCAGTTTCTTTCTTTGATCCTCTGTTAGAATGGGATACTATCCCCCCGGTAACCTATTTATTTGATGAAAATGGTGATACGGTTGTAAGTGTTAATGGGAATGCAATACTTTTTGGTAACTGGTTTTCTTTAGGTGAGCACGATTGCGCATGTAATCCAGCAAGTATTAATGAGACGAAAGAAGATGCGATAAGCATTTATCCAAATCCGAGTCAAGGTATTTTCTACATTAAAAGTGAAGGAAATATTCAATCGGTTCGTGTATTAAATGCTTTTGGTCAAACGGTAGCTAACTTTTCTAATTTAAACAATAAACTTGTTCATCAATTAGACTTATCATCTCAAACTGGTTTGTTCTTGCTTCAAATAACTAATAATAAAGGAGAACGTATTACGCGAAAAGTAATTTTAAAATAAGTTTTTAAACGAAAGGTCGGAATTATTCGGCCTTTTTTTATTTCGTTAAAATGAGTCGCAATTTCATTTTTCTATTCTTATTTGGCGCTTTTGGTGCTTTTGGGCAGACAGCAAAAATATCAGGTTCGATTACTGAAGAAACTACCAAATCGCCCGTTATTGAAGCAAAAGTTTATTTGCTGAAAGATAAAAACGTTGTAAAGAAAACGTTAACTGATGTTTCAGGTAATTATACCTTGAACGATGTTACTTTCGGGAAATATGAAATTCAAGTAATAGCGTTGAGTTATGATACATTGGAAATTGAAGTCAATGTAAAATCAGCTTCTATCAAACAAAACATCATCTTAGGAGAAAACCGTGAGTTGGATGAAATTAAAGTGATTGGAAACTTGGTTACGGGACAAAATGTTCCAGTTGCCGTAACAAAAATTTCTCTTCAAAAAATCACAGAAGAACTTGCTTCTCGCGATTTACCAATGCTTTTGAATGGTACCGCAGGTGTTTATGCCACACAGCAAGGTGGAGGTGATGGCGACGCACGCATAAATGTTCGAGGTTTCGATCAACGTAATGTGGGCGTAATGATTGATGGAGTTCCCGTAAATGACATGGAAAATGGCGCGGTTTATTGGTCGAACTGGTTTGGATTGGATGCGATTACTTCGCAAATGCAAGTTCAGCGAGGACTCGGGGCCACGAAAATCGCAATGCCTTCAATCGGTGGAACAATCAACATCATTACCCAAGGAATTGGAAACAAAAAAGGTGGTTCATTCAAGCAGGAATATGGAACAGGTAACTTCTTACGTTCATCTTTCTCCTACAACTCTGGTATGACACAAAAAGGTTGGGGTTTTACAGTTTCGGCATCGTATAAACAATCTGATGGATGGGTTTATGGAACGCCAAGCCAAGGATTCTTTGGTTACGGTAAAATATCTAAGAAAATAAAAGACCACTTGGTCACCCTTTCAGCTTTCGCTGCACCACAATGGCATGGTCAACGTTCGTTTAATCAAGCGGTTCAATATTTCAATGCTGAAAAGGCACGGGAACTTGGTTTACCAATTGATTCAACCCAACAGTTCTTAGATATGGGTATCCGTTTTAATCAACACTGGGGCTACCGAACAAATGAAAATGGTGAACGGGAGATTTTTAATGAACGAAGAAATTTCTATTCCAAACCGCAAATAACACTTAAAGATTTTTGGAAAGTAAACAAGAAACTCGCAATATCGAATTTAGGATATATCTCAATTGGTCGTGGAGGTGGAACTGCCATATACAACTCGGGTGCTCTGCTAAGAGATAGTACAGGATTAATTGATTGGGATAAAATTGAACAAGAAAATAAAGTTAATTCTCTTTTTGGAACACCAAACATTGACCCAATGTACTCTTCTACAGAGATAAAGTCTTCTCAGGTGCTTTTAGCAAGTATTAACAATCATTTTTGGATAGGATATTTAGGACAATTCAACTATGCATTTTCTAAACAACTTGAGTTTTCCGGAGGAATTGACTACCGCTACTATGAAGGCCGTCACTACCAGCGAATTGAAGATTTACTAGGAGGAGATTATTTTGTAGATAAACTTGACAAAAATGCAGCTAGCCCAATGAAGCGCGTTGGAGATAAGGTAGCTAAAAATACGTTTAATGCAGATAGAGACGGAGTTGTCCAATGGGCAGGCTATTTCGGACAAATGGAATACAACGGTGACAAAATATCAACCTTCGTCAATATTTCTAGAATATTAAATGGTTATCAAGGTATCGATTATTTTCAAAAAAGAAAATTAGACCTTGGAGATACTACACTTTATCTCGGTTACAGTGAAGTTGGAACCGAATGGGTTCCGGACACTGTTCTTTATAAGGGCAAAACCTATACAAACAATAGTCCTGGACTAGAATATCAACGAACAGCTTGGAAGTACATTCAAGGATTCACATTTAAAACTGGTGTTAGTTTTAAATTTGATGATAACATGAGTGTTTATATGAACATAGGATATTTGAATAGAACACCAATGTTTTCGAATGTTATCGACAATAATACGAATAAGTTTGTTGAGGAAAT
>JBEIKF010000263.1:0-3465 GCA_040379905.1 Crocinitomicaceae bacterium | reverse complement strand
AATGTTGGATTTTCCCAAAATGAGCCTTCATTATTATTTCCTTTCAATAATGAAGTAACTAATAAGCAACAGATTCTTTTTAAATGGAATAAAAATCCTCAAGAAAATGAATCGTTTGAATTTCAATTAGCTACAGACTCTTTGTTTAATCAAGTAATAACGAATTTAAATTTATCAACCAATCAAGTTACAAATTCAGGTTTTGGCCCCTCGAATCAATCCTATTTTTGGAGAGTTAGAAAAGTAAATCCTACCTCAGGTTGGTCGGAAGTAAGTAAAATTTCGTATTTCAATCCTAGAAATATCAATGGATTAACGGTTTGGCTTGATCCCACCACCGGTTGCACCCTAAACGCCGGAGGAATCTTTCAAATTAATGATCAAAGCACTGTTGGAAATAATGCAATTCAGGTTAACGCTGCACAGCAACCACTTTTTGTTCCGTTAGACACTTTAATTAATAATCAACCATCCATTAAATTCGACGGTGTAAATGATTTTTTGGATATCATTGATAACACAACCATTGATTTCACCACTGAATTTACCACGTTTACATTAATCAAACCGAGACTAGTTGCATCCAATAAAACTATTTTGGCAAAGTGGGATTATGCAACACAGGGGGCTTGGGTTCTTCAAACCGATTTTACCTTTTCAGATGAATTGATGTTTTCTCCATGTTTTACCATAACTGATCCAGGAAATCAGAAATATTATACCACGAATGCAGATTTATTGGCTCAAAGGCCTGTATTGATTACAATGAAATATCAAGGTAATCAGACGCAAAAAACCTTGTTTTATAAAAATACGAATTTACTTCAATCAACGATTGTAGGAACGATTCCTTCCGTTCTTCCCAATTGCTCAGCAAGTCTTAAAGTCGGAAAATACGGGGGTGTTGCCACCAGATATTTTGATGGGGACATAACTGAAGTATTGATTTACAATTCTTCTTTAGTAAATGCATCTAAGGATTTGGTAGAAAACTATTTGCGTTATAAATACGCTCCACCTGTTTGTTTAGGTCCAGATACACTGATTGCTTCAAACTCGAATTGTGGAAACATCCAACTCAAAGCTCAATTTCGTTATACCAATTATTTATGGTCAACAGGAGCCACAACTTCAAGGATAAATGTCCAAAATCCTGGAACATATTGGGTTAGGGTTACCGATTTCATGGGAAATATCAGTTCGGATACAATAAAAGTTTTACCTCCTTATTCTTTTAATTACCCACAAAACAATGTTGTTTGTGCTGGAGATACCTCTTATTGGACAACAAACTTTCCATCGGCATCCTTTTCATTTTTATGGAGCGACGGATCTACTTCTGCAAGCTTGCCCATTTTGGATTCGGGACAATATTATGTTCGAATAACAGATTTATCTGGATGTGTTGTCAATTCTGATACAATTAATTTCAACCTAGATTCCTATTCTCTTACAGCCTCACTTGGTAATGATACGAGTCTATGTTTGGGAAATTCTATTCAACTTCAAAGCGGACAACTTGAAACTGTTTTATACAGTTGGAACGACGGCTCATCCAATTCAACTTTTTTAGTAAATAACCCTGGAATAAATAACATAACGCTTCTATCAACTAATACCAATGGTTGTTTATTGACTGATTCTATAATAATTACTGTAGTCGGTATTGCACCTGCATTGAATTATTCTATTCCTAATGAAATATGTCAATTTGATAGTTTAATTTTCAGTGATAATAGTTTTGTTCCGAATCCCTACTCAATTTCTGAAGTCAAATGGATTTTTAATGGAGTAGACACGTTAAGCCAGACAAGTGGTCATTACCTACCAGAATTAAGCGGCGCACTAAATGTTTTATTGGAAGTAAATTCCGCACAATGCCAAAATACTGCAAACTTTAATGTTACAGTTCATCCAAAACCATCCATTTCCTTTACTACTCAAAATTATTGTCCATACGAGGAAATTGAATTCACCCCACAAAATTCTACATTCTCAATTCTCAATTCTACATTCTGGAATTTTAGTGATAACACAACAAGCACTTCTTCCAACCCAACTCACGTTTTTGGAACCACGGATACTTACAACGTTTCCCTCCAAGCTGAAGATTTAAATGGTTGCAGAGATACGGTAGTTCAAGAAGTTTATATACAACCTGCTCCAGTCTCAGATTTTACGTTCAATAACACCTGTGAACTTAGCGCAGTTAATTTTGTGAACAACAGCAACATCGCAGATACATTTTCAGTTATTACAAACCAATGGACATATGGTGATGGTACCGCTGCCACTAACCCAACGATACAAAAAGTTTATCAGAGCTATGGGGAATACGACGTGCAATTGGTTGTAACTGCCAACAACGGCTGCCAAGATACGCTTTCTCAAACCATTACCATTCATCCAAAACCAATTTTAGATTGGCAAATTGGTCCTGCCTGTAAAAATACATTCACAACGTTTGATAACCAAAGTATAATTCCATTGGGTAGTATTGCACAAACAGATTGGTTGGTAAACTTGCAATATCCCATTGAAGGAACAAGTTCGGCTTATAAATTTGTCACTACAGGGGTTCAATATTTGAATTTAACATCCACTTCCGATCAAGGTTGTACTACTGATACACTCATCATTGTCAACGTTCAACCAGAAATCAATGCGGCATATACTGTAAGTCCAACTAAAGTGGTAGCTGGTGTACCGGTTGTTTTTACCAATAATAGCCTGGGAGGAACCCAATATGAATGGAACCTTGGTAACGGCAACATCATACAAACGCCGATTGCTGAGCCTGTCGAAGCAACGGGGTTTGCTTCCGTTTTCATTGGAGACAGTATCTTAACCTATTTAGCCATTCAGAATGCAATTGGTTGTAAGGACACCGCATACCAATATGTGAAAGTTAACGAACCGCGTATTGATTTGGCAATCAATCAACTCTTTATTCAAGATGTCAATGGATTCTACAAAGTAGGAGTAGAGCTTCGTAATTTGGGATTTGTGGAAATCACTCAGACGGATTTGTTGTTGAAATTATTCAATTCATCTCCAATTCTTGAAACAGAAACGGAATCTTTAGCTCCAGGTGAAGCTAGAATCTATTTGTTCAATACCAACCCATCGGCTTTCGTTTCCACGCAAGACAATGAAATCAGTTATTTGTGTGTGGAAGCCATTTCCTATAACAATTATCAACTCATCGAAACTGAATTGAGTAACAACATCTCTTGCCTAAACACCGAAGGCGGGAACTTTGTGTTATTACCCATTTATCCTAACCCAACCAATGATGATATCACCTATACGCTGATCGTCTCTGAAGAATCAACGATTACCACGTCCTTATCCGACGAAACCGGTCGAATCGTGCAATCCAGCACAGAACTATACACTTCCGGTCTCTACACGCCAACTCTTTCCATGCGCAATCTCCGCGCCGGCGTGTATTATTTCCATATT
>JBEIKF010000262.1:0-3473 GCA_040379905.1 Crocinitomicaceae bacterium | reverse complement strand
ATCATTGTTTGGAAAGAAATTTCATTTCGCATTGTATTAAAGAAAAGTAAGGAAACCAATAGCTCTTCTTTGAAAGCGGATGCATGGCACCATCGAAGCGACGCGATTTCATCCGTAATTGCATTTGTGGGAATCAGTTTAACTTTTCTATTTGGCAAAGGTTTTGAAAAGGCAGATGACTGGGCAGCCTTACTTGCTTCAGGATTTATAGTTTACAATGCTTATAAAATTTTCAGACCAGCGTTGGGTGAAATCATGGACGAACACCTTCATCACGATTTAATTGATGACATTCGACGCTACTCAACCGAAGTTCCAGGCGTAATTGATACTGAAAAATGCCTTGTTCGAAAAGCTGGAATGGTTTACATCGTTGATTTGCACATCGAGGTTGAGGGATCGCTTAGTGTTTTTGATGGCCACGAAATCGCACACCGACTCAAAGACCATTTAATGAAAAAACTTCCTGGAATTGCAGATGTTCATATTCATGTTGAGCCAGTTCGGAAAAAAGTTTAGATTCTACCCCCCTTTTTTCTTCGTTTGGGAATACCCTTCCTTTACCAATAAATCGTAAACTTTATCTCTGAAACTTCCTTGAATTAGAATTTCGCCGTCTTTGACCGAACCGCCAACACCGCATTTGCTTTTCAACATTTTACCTAATTCTTTTAAGTCGTCCTCGGTTCCAATAAATCCTTCAATCAAGGTAACTTCCTTGCCTGCACGTTGTTTTTTATCGAGCGAAACATATAATTTTTGTTGTTGAGCGGGAAGGGTTTCTTGAGTAGCTTCTTCTTCCTGTTGATATTGAAAATTCGGATTCGTGGAATACACCACATTAACGAGGGATTTATTCTTTTTCGACATAAAACAAATGTATTAAAAACCTTTTTTGAATACTAAAAAAGAAGAAAAAAATCCATCAAAAGAATCAAAAACCGAAAGAATTTGATTAACTTAAAGTGTATGGAAACACAAACAATTAAATGTTGGGCAGAAGATGATCGCCCACGTGAAAAGCTTATTTTAAAAGGAAAAACTATCCTTTCTGATGCTGAATTATTAGCCATTATCATTGGATCAGGAACACGTCGTAAAAGTGCAGTTGAACTCGCTCGCGAAATTTTGTCAAGTTTTGAAAATAACCTCGCCGATTTCTCCAAGGCAAACTTGAAACAATTACTAAAATTTAATGGGATTGGTCAAGCGAAAGCTGTTAATATTCTTGCTGCTTTGGAACTAGGTCGAAGACGCGAAGGTGCAACAAATTCAAATCGAAAAAAAGTAGAAAATTCTGAAATGGCCTACCAGCATTTAAAACCATACCTGAGCGATCTAAAGCATGAGGAGTTTTATGTGATATTTTTGAACCAAGCTAACGAGATTATTCAAACCAAACAAGTTTCAAAAGGAGGAATGACGAGTACGATCGCGGATGGAAAGGTAATCTTTCAACTTGCATTGGAATGCCATGCCGCAGCATTTATTCTATCGCACAATCATCCCAGTGGGAATAAAAAAGCGAGTCATTCGGATATTCAGCTCACGAAATCCATTCGGGATTTTGGTAAATACATTGATTTACATTTGTTAGATCACCTCATTTTCACGGATAATGGCTATCTTAGCTTCGCCGACGAAGGCCTCTTATCAATATGACAAAAAAACGCATCATTACCATCATTGGCGCAAGACCTCAAATCATAAAATCATCGGCTTTAAGTAGAGCCATTCGAAACTCGTTTTCGGATAAAATTGAGGAAATAATTGTTCATACGGGTCAACATTACGATGAAAACATGTCAAATGTTTTCTTTGAAGAGATGGAAATCCCAAAACCGAATTACAATTTGAATGTCGGAAGTGGTTCCCACGGATCTCAAACGGCAAAAATGATTGAGGGGCTTGAGCGAATATTCCTGGATGAAAAACCAAATGCCATTGTAATTTATGGTGATACCAATTCCACAATTGCAGGAGCCATAGCAGCCGCGAAAATTCACATTCCAATCGTTCATATTGAAGCGGGGCTTCGAAGTTTCAACAAATCGATGCCAGAAGAAATCAATCGCATTTCGGCGGACCATATGTCGACGTTACTTTTTTCACCTACAAAAACAGGAATTTCAAATCTCGAAAAGGAAGGATTTTCGTTGGAAATTAAGTCGAAAGCTACAATTGATAGACCAAATGTTTATTTGTGTGGTGATATCATGTACGACAATAGTCTTTATTTTTCCTCAATTTCAAACGAAAAATCAACAATCTTAAATAATCTTGGTTTGGAAGGGGAAGACTATATTCTTTGCACCATTCATCGCGATTCCAATACAGATATTCCACAAAATTTGAATGCTGTTTTTAAAGCCCTTGTGAATATTCAAGAGAAAAGTGGATTAAAAATTATCTTGCCCATTCACCCAAGAACGAAAGGGAAAATGAATGATTTATTGGAACTAGGTTTGAAGGAAAAGCTTGATTCAAATTCAAATTTTCTAATTATCCCGCCAGCTGGCTTTTTGGATATTATTGCATTGGAAAAAAATGCTCGCATTGTAATTACGGATAGTGGAGGTTTGCAAAAAGAAGCATTTTTCTTTGAGAAACCGTGTGTAATTCTCCGTGAACAAACCGAATGGGTGGAAATCGTCGAAAATGGAAATGCAATTTTAGCAGGTTCCAATTATGATAAAATCGTTTCGGCCTTTGATGAATTGATTAATAGAAATGATTTTACATTTCCGCAATTCTATGGTGATGGACAAGCAGCTCATTTTATTTGTGACAAAATAGCTGAGGATATCGAATGATTTTGATCTACGTAAATAGAGTAACAACCCGATTGGAATACACACTTGATTTTGTATTCAAAAATAGAGGTATTGCCTATAAAACGACTAGTCACAAAGGATCATTCGAACAATTTGAAGGAATTAAGCTCAATTATTCGGATCAAGAATTTAATGATACTGCAAGTATTTTCCCGTCATCACTTTTATTTTCTGAGGATATCTCAACTATTGAACTTTCAAAAAAAAATTTCCACCTAGCGGAATGTCTTTCGTTTAATACTGTTGTGGATCCATTCGCTAGCATTTTCTATGTTTTGACGAGAATGGAGGAATATTTTACGTTGAATACGGATGGTTTCGGTCGTTTTGAAACATCAAAAAGCATTCAATTTCAATATGGTTGGCTAGAACAAGCCATTTGTGATCGTTGGAGTATGGATATTCTTGATTTTTTGAAAGACAAAGCCAACTATCAATTAACTATCTTGAAAGAAGATGTCAAAGTACTTCCGACATTTGATATTGACAACGCTTATGCATACAAGAACAAAGGCCTTTTAAGAAGTTCCATTTCCAACATGAAAGATTTCTTTTTAGGTCGAAGCAAACGGCTAATCGAGCGACAAAGTGTGCAAACGGGCTTAACCAAAGATCCATATGATACCTATGAGAAAATCT